>JBGPCS010000261.1:0-4702 GCA_041481875.1 Sulfurifustaceae bacterium | reverse complement strand
TTCGCCGATCAAGTTTGACGCCGGCACACGGAAGTCGTCGAACGCCAGCTCCCATGTCTTCCAGCCGCGATAGCCGATTTTTTTCACCGGGCTGCCGTTGACGCCGGGCGGCAACGTGCCGCGCTGCTTGGGGATATGAAACACGCTGATGCCCTTGTGACGCGCGTTCGCATCGACGTTCGGATCGGTGCGCGCGAACACCGTGAGATAATCCGCGCCGTCGGCGAACGTGCACCACATCTTCGAGCCGTTGATCACCCATTCATCGCCGTCGCGACGCGCGCGACAGGTGATGTTCGCGACGTCCGAGCCGGCGTTCGGCTCCGACAGCGAGAACGCGCCGAGATATTCGCCGCGCGCCATCCGCGGCAGCAGCTCGCGCCGGCGCGCTTCGGTCATGCCGCCGATGCCGAGACCGTTGCCGCGCGCGATCAGGCTCGCCACGCTCATCCACGCACGCGCCAGCTCCTCCGTGACCAGGCAATATTCGAATACGCCTAGACCAAGACCGCCGAACTCTTTCGGTATCAAAATGCCAAAGAATCCCATCTCGGCGAGTTTGTCGCGCAGCGACATCGGGATATCTTCGTTCAATGGATCGAGCTTATTCGCGACCGGCAGAACTTCTTTCATCGCAAACTCGCGCGCCGCGGTTTGGATCATGCGCCGCTCGTCCGTCAGATAGCTCGGGATGTCCGTCCGCGGCGTCATGGTTCGCTTATGTACAATCGTCACAGTTACTCTCCCCGACTACGCTTGTTGACCATATTCGTGCGTTCGAAATCGATCACCCGCTCGTCGCGCTGGTTGAGGCCTTCGGTGTGCCAGCTCGCGATGCCGCTGTCGGGATGCGTCTTCGATTCGCGCAACGCGATCACTTTACTGTGCGCGGTCAGCGTGTCGCCCGGATAAACCGCGCGATGAAACGTCAACTTCTCCACGCCGAGAAACGCTCCGCCGGCCTCGCTCAAATCCTCGACCGTGAGGCCGAACACCGTTAGGAACACCAGCATCGGATTGATGACCACGCCCGGATGCGCGTGCGCCTTGGCGAACTCGGTATTGAAATAAAGCGGATTGAAGTGCAGCGTCATCGTGCTGAAGAGCGTGTTGTCCGCTTCGCTCAACGTGCGGCCCCAATGATGTTCGAACACCTGACCGATCGCGAAATCGTCGAAGTGATTGCCCTTCGGCCACTTTCGCGCTCGACTCAAGAGCTCATCCAACTCGCTCACGCTTGCCTCGACTCCTGTTGGCCCTTTGGCTCCATCAGCTCCAAGCGGTTTCCGAAAGGGTCGTAAACGTACAGACGGTCATACCCTTCGAGCGGCTCGTCGTCGACAACCTCATAACCCGCGTTGCGGCAGCGCGCGGCGATGGCGCGGACCCCGACGACGAGAAACGCGACGTGGGCTTTGCGCGCGGGCCGAAACGCCGCGTCCACGCCGAGGTGCACTTTAATCGCGCCGCTCTCGAACCAGACGCCGCCGCGCGGCGCGAGATGCCGGGGCTTCGGCTTTTCCGCAATGCCGAGGACACCGGCGTAAAACTCGCGCGCCCTGCTCTCCTCGCCCGCCGGCATCGTCAGTTGCACGTGATCCAACTCGAGAATCTTGCCGTGCGGTTCGTCTACCTCGTTCATGCCGGAACGTCGAGAGCACGCGTGCGCGGCTTCAATGGGTCGCCAGCGCGATAATCTCGCGAACGTCAGGACTGGCATCGAGGCCCGCCACGCAGTCGATGATCCGCGCCGCGCGCGCTTCGCCGACGACGGATATCGCAAGCGAGTTGAACTTGGCGACGAGGCGCGCCCATTGTTTATCCAGCTCCGCCGGCGTGGCCGACTTGGAGGCGTCGCCGGCGCCGCGCAGCACAGCGCCGTTCGCGAGAACGACTTCCACCTCACTCGTGTACGGATGCGACAGTGTGGTCACCGGCTCGACGCTCACTTTATCGCGCAGCCGCGTGAGCCGCGCATCGCGCACGCATTCTTCGGTGAAGGCGCGCTCGCTGATGTCACCGGTCGTCAACGCCATCGCGGCGGTGAAACGCAGGCTGAATTTGGCCTCGAGCGCGGTCGTGGGCTTCTCGATGTTGCAAACCTTGAGATGGCCCGGCGCCACGCGCAACCGCACCGCGGCAACTTGCTCCGGATCGATTCGATGTTCGGTTCTGAGCTTGAGCAACGCCTCGATGCTCGCATGCGTGAGATAGCACGCGGCGTGGTACTTGAAAAGCACTCCGCTGATTCCGAAACTTCGACCGAGATCTTTGAGCGCGGCGACTTCATCCAACCCATCGCTTTGCGTCGCGCCGAACCCCTGCTCGGTTTCCAGCACTTCCGGGTGCGCGGTGAAACCGGCCGCCGCCAGGCGCGCCGCGAGCAAACCATTGGCCGCGGCGCGACCGGCGTGAAACGGTTTCGTCATCGTGCCGAACATGCACTTCAACCCCGCCGCTTGTGTACCTGCCAGTCCGAACGCGATCTGCCATTGCGGCAAACTCAACCCCAGCCAATGCGCGCACGCCGCCGCCGCGCCGAACGTGCCGACAGTGCTGGTGACGTGGAAGCCGCGGGCGTAATGACTTTGCGCCATCAATAGCCCGATGCGGCATTCGGCTTCGAAACCGGTGACAAACGCCGCGATATACGCCTTGCCGTCGCGCGGTTCGACGTCCGCGAGCGCGAGCAACGCCGGAACGATGGGAACGGTGGGATGGCCGGCCATCGCAGCGACGACGTCGTCGAAGTCGAGCGCGTGTGAGGCTGTGCCGTTCGCGAGCGCCGCCCAGAACGGCGACACCTTTATATTCGTGCCGATCAGCGCGCAGCGACCGTTGTCGCCCTGCGCTTGCGCCTCGGCGCGCACGATTTGCGCGGCCGGTTCGCGCGAGCCGGCCAACGTCACGCCCAGCCAATCGAGCAGACAATGCTTGCTCAACGCGACGATGGCGGGGGACAGGTTCTCGAAACGACAACCGCGCAACGCCTCGGCCAATCGGCCGGTGACAGAAACGGCGTCCTCGGTCGCCACCCGATGACTTGGCTGCAGATTCATGCTGGATTCGCCCGGCGCTGATCGAGCCCGCATTATCGGCGCCCCGCCGGTTCGCGGCAACTTGGCGTCGCGCGATGAATCGCCGGTACCGGAGACCGAACGAAACGTGAGTGGCGGCCACCCGGCGTTGCGCCGTTCCCGCCGGACGGTCGACGCGCGTGGCGACCCTAGGCGGAGTCAGATCTACGCGGCGTGGCGCTCCCCACCGCCAGCACGCCGTATCGACGCCCGATCGATCGACTCAGTCGAGCAACTTAAGATCGAATCGTTTCGCTTCCTTCGGTTCGAGCACAAAAATCATTTTCTCCGGCCGCTCGCCGCCGAGCCAAGTTTCGAAGATGTATTTTCCCGGAAGGACGTTTTGATGCACGAACAAACCCTCGGGGCACGCTTTACATTAGTGAGGACGCGCAGGAGGTGAAAGACGACACGCTGCGCGAAGGCGGGTAGTGTCCAACCGCTGCTTCGCTTCGGTCGCGATAGTAGGGTGGCGCGAGAAACTTCTCCACCGCGAGCGTCAACGCGGCGACCGACCCGGACGTCGACGGCGACAGACTAAGCGCGCTCTTCAGAGCCGGATCGGCGAGCGAATTGAAAACCGGCGCGAACGACTCCTCGCCGACGCCGCGCAACTGTATCTTTATCTGAATTTCCGACGCGGTCGCCGGCGACAGTGCGACCAGATAGTCGTTGACGGCCACGAAATCTCCGCGCCGGTCGAGTCGCTGCCAGTTCTTGTGGATGATCGCCGATTGCGCGATCAGGTTTGGTTCCGCGCTCAACGTCTGCGACGCGATCACGAGCCGGCTGATGTCGTCCAGGAAACCGGATTCGTAATTGGCGAAGATCGAATGCAACTTGATAGCGTAGTACGCTTTGTCGCGTTGCACATTCGCCTCGGCGGCGCCGCGTCCCGCGGACGGAGGAATCCAGAAAATCGTGTCGCGATCTTGCGCCGCCGCGCCGCGCGGTAGCGCCACGACCAGCAACAACATCCAAAGCAAGCGCTGCATAACATCCCCCCCTTGCATAGCGTCTCATCAAAACGCCGTTTCTAAGCCGGACTTGCGCGGCACAGCATCCGCGCAGCTCCGCGACGGACGCAGCCGAACAAGAATCTCGGCGGCACTCGGCCGCCCGTGCGGCGCGCCGAACTATACCGCCCCCTTGGTTACGTGCGCGATTTCTTTTTGCCGCACCATCTGATCCGCCCGGCCGCGTTCGAATCGCGCGAACAGTTCGTAAACGCATGGTACGACGAATAACGTCAACAGCGTCGAGACAAGCACCCCACCGATAACGGCGAGCGCCATGGGGACGCGCGTCTCCGCGCCGGGACCGAAGGCGAGCGCCAACGGCAACGCCGCCGCGATCGTGGCGAATGAAGTCATCAATATCGGACGCAATCGGACCGGGCACGCCTCGAGCAGCGCCGGCCGCACGGCGACGCCGCGGTCGCGTACTTGGTTGGTAAAATCGACAAGCAAGATCGAGTTCTTCTTCACGATACCCATCAGCAGAATCAACCCTATGCCGCTGTAGATATTTAGCGACTGATGGAACAAGAGCAGCGTCAAAAACGCCCCCGCCATGCTGGATGGAAGCGCCATCAGCACCGTTACCGGATGAATGAAACTGTTGAA
>JBGPCS010000260.1:0-4702 GCA_041481875.1 Sulfurifustaceae bacterium | reverse complement strand
CTAAAACTATATCCCGACGTTGGGCGGCATCGGCGGTTACGAACGGCGCACGACCACTGCTGGCGCAGGTGGCGATGATATTCTCATCGATCAGTCGGACTACTTCGGAAAGATCCGCTACCACAAAGACCTCGGCGGCCACGAGTTCAACTACACGTATAACAACGCCGGCTGGTTGATGGATCAGACTGGAACAACGGGTACGAGCGCCCGCAACGCGCAACACATCGCCTACGACTACTACCAAAACGGATTTCTCAAGTCGATCTCCGACACCGGTATCAGTAGCTTCGCGCGATTCCAGTACGACAAGAACGGTAACCGTACGCTCGAATCATATTCGCAAGCACCGATAAATGCCGGACCGCAACAAATGAATCCGCTTCAAGTGGCGACGGCGGAGTACGATGAGCTGAACCGGCTGAAGCACGTGTACGAAGCCGGAAAGTACGATATTCGGTACACATACGATGCAAACGGGAACCGCCGTAGTGTCGAAAGCACGTATACCGATCTCCTAGTGAACACCCCGCCGCAAGTGCAGAACTTCTACTACATGTACGACCGCATGAACCGCTTCCTCATTACCATGGGGCAGCGCGATTCGGCCGGCCGCATCATCCGCGGAACAACCGGGTTCGAAATCCAATACGACGCGCCCGGTCGCCGCGCGAGCGCCTACAGCGATC
This sequence comes from Sulfurifustaceae bacterium, assembly GCA_041481875.1. GTDB lineage: Bacteria > Pseudomonadota > Gammaproteobacteria > Acidiferrobacterales > Sulfurifustaceae > JACQFZ01. The sequence goes on along the minus strand of JBGPCS010000260.1, from coordinate 4,013 downwards.
ACTTGGATAAAAACGGTCAACCGGTAGCGATTCGCGACGCCTACCTCTATGACCCGATAAACACCGTCCGAGAAGTACAGATGTACGACGTGAACGGAACGCTCGTAGGCCGCAGCGTGCGACAGAACGACACCGTCGGGAATCTTCGCCACTATCAGGAACTCGACGCGTTCGGAAATCAAGTGAACTCCATCGATCATCAGTACGACGCGGACAGCCTCGTCACGCTGGACGACGATCGCACTGATCCCAACCAGCGCAAACGGACACGCTACAGCTACCTCGGTAACAGCGTGTTGGATTCCACCGTCGCCGATACGATCGACACCAACGGCAACCAGATGAGCGGTACTGCCCTGGTCACGCTTAGCTACGCGTATGAAAAATGGGACAGCTACAAGCAGAGTACGGTATCGATCACTGCGACTGCCGAGCACGCCGACGGTTGGCAACCCGGTACATCGACGTACCAATACGATTCCGACGGCCACATCAAACAGGTCTTCGATAGCCAAGCGAATCGAACGTTGAGTTACATCAACAATCATCTCGGGCAAATTCTGAAGCGGTATCAAATCGATCGCGAAGCCGGTGGTAGCGATAAACCGCCGGTGATCCGACGATTTTATTTCCTGAACGGCATCGGCATTGGCGAAGTCGGTACGGACAAAATCCCCTCCCGCGTCGACTACGCGCAAAGTTTGGCCGAGCACGAACGAGAACGGCAGGACAAGGATCATGGGGTCCGTGAGGCCACGGACGAATGGGGAAATGTCACGTGGGAACCGATACCGCGCAAAGATATTGCCGAGCGCGTTTTTCCGGTTACCTCGGCCGATTTTGATCAGAATTTCCAGCCGATCAATGCGGACTATCCGCCCCACGCGCCGCAGTTCTACATCATTCGCTCGGGCGACACGTTGCAAGGAATCTCCCGCGCGATGTGGGGCGACGCGAACGTTTGGTATTTGCTCGCGGACGCGAACGGATTACAAGGCGGTGAACAACTTGTCCCGGGCGTGCGGCTGACGGTACCGAACGTCGTCACGAACATTCACAACAACGCTCACACGTTCCGCCCATATGATCCCGGGCTCGCGCTCGGAGACACGACTCCGACATTACCTGGGCCACCACCGCCCGCAGAAAAATGTGGTGGCATGGGCGGGATAATCGTGATGATCGTCATCGTTGTCATCGCCGCCATTACCGAGCAGTGGTGGCTCGTGGACGAAGCCGGGCCTGCCGCTGAAGAGGCATCCGCCGCTGCTTTCGCGGCTGAGGGTACTGAAGAAGCGGCGGCACAGGCGTATGCCGACACGTTGGCCGTCGGTCAGACGCAAGCCGCCGTCATCGGCGCCGCCGCCGGCAATGTGGCTGGTCAAGTAGCGGCGGCCGCGCTCCGGCTGCAAAACGGTTTCAACGCGGGAAGCTTCTTCTCCTCGATGTTGACGGCCGGCATCACGCAACGCCTCGGATTAAACGTCGATCTCGACAAGGCCAGCTGGAGCGATGTCGCGTGGAACGCGGCGCAGAAGAACCTGATCAACCAAGGCGCGAATCTCATAGCCGGTCAACAAAAAACGTTTAGCTGGCAATCGCTGTTAGCGTCGACAATCTCCGCGCCGCTCACAAACGATATCGACAAGAGACTTGGAACCGTCGACAACAATCGGCAAAACGGCTACGCCAAAGTGACCGGCGGCGCGCAACCCTTCAGCTTCGAACGGCTCGGTAAGAACATTGCGGGCGAGTTCGCTAAAGCCTCGATCAGGTCAACTGCCAACATGCTCGTCAATCGGGACGGCGAGGTCAATTGGAACAGCATCGCCGTCGACGCATTTGGTAACGGCATCGGCAATACGATTGCGCTCGATGTGAGGTATCGCGATGCACACGCGCGGCACGAAGCCTACGTCCGGCAATCGATGATCGATCCCGAGGTCAGCTTACCGAATACGCAGGGGGCGGGACGTGCCAATGCTGTTGGCATATCTCTAGATCCGAACGAGGGTGTGACCGTCGCGGACAGTGGTCTAGGCTTTTCGCCTCTTGCCGAACGTGACAAGCAGGATCTGGCGTTCATCACAAAGTACCGCGAACAGTTGGCGAAAACCGGAGCGCTACCCACGGACGCAAGGAACGCACTCGCACGTGGTGTGGATGGCGACATAAGCTGGGATTTCGCGAGACTATTCGGCAAGGAAGGTGTAGCAGAACTGTTTGGTATTCCGGTCGGACCTCTCCTCGACGTGCCCTTACGAGCGAAGCTCCGAGACGCGGTTGATCCAAGCTTGCCGAGCGGCGTCACACACTTGTTTGCCGGCGTCGGCACCGATGCGGGTTTTGAAGACCAAGTGATTTCCGTGTTCAACTCTATCGGAGGTCGAGCTACTGACGAGCAGATGTTCGGCGTGATGAACCAGATCCGCGTGAATCGAAATACGGATAGCAGCGCGTTTGTCGTGGACATTACGAAAGCACGATTAACCTCGGAGGCAGGCGCGTTCGCGGCTCGAGGGTTCGGCTTCGATACAATCGATCGACTTAGTTTTGGCGGAGATCTCTTTGCAGGTCCTACCGGGCCCACGGTAACCGGCCGTCTGGCAACGACGGTTCTTAGAGGAGTGTCGCAGGATCTGAGTTTCGCAACGGACAACCTCGCGCCCAGCGACCTTGTGAGCAATGCACGCAATAGCTTGATTTTGGATGCGCTTGCGGTCGGCGGTCCGGCAGCCGCATCGGGTTTGTTCAAGTTGGGGCGAGCATATTTGTTCGCTCGCGCTTCGGGTACGATTGAAGGCAGTCTGGATGCCGGACTTGCCAGTCGTGGTTTTCGCCCGCCCGTAGGAACTCGAGAAGTTCCGGAAGGCTGGAGAATTCGTCCAACAAGGGGCGAAGGCGGAGTTTGGTATTATGATCCCTCTATCAAAGGCAATGCCGTTCGAGTCATGCCCGGAGACCCAACCAGTCCGTTCCCGAATTCGCAGGCTCCATACGTAAGATGGCAGCATAATGGTCAGCCACTGGATATTAACGGCAACGTTTTGCCAACAAAGAACTCGGCTGATGCCCATATTCCATTGAACGACTTTAAATTCGATCCGGATCTGTTCCGATGAATCGGATCAATCGCGAACTAGTGACTGAGTGTCTTCGCGAACTCAGTGGCTACCAGTTACAAAGGACGCTTTGGTTATCGCCGGGTGGTGAAAGAGTGTCATCATTCATCGAGGTAGTAGAGCAGCTTTTTACGGACAGCGGTTTGGGCGATGAACTGCAAAAAGGATCGACGGGTCTTGGTCGTGACGCTGAGCGCGCCCTCTTGTTGCTTGATAAGCAATTGACCAAAGTAAACAGAAAACAACCTCCGGAAAAATTGATCGACGATGTTGAAATGAAGCAGGTTCGGGAGCTTGCTGCACGGATTCTGGATCTCATCGAGGCGACAAAACCGACGTAACGAGCGCAGGGGACCTATCCGCACTTCTGCGTGCGAGGCACATCATGCTAAGGAAGCTCTGATTTATATTCGTGCGTCCCCTCTTGCGCGCGGTGCGATCGATTGATTTATTTTGTTTTGAAACTATTTGAAACTAATTTGAAACTATGTAATAGCAAGAATTCGTTCTCCGAATTCCGCTAAAGCGGCGGCGCGTGCACGCGCCGCCGCCGCTTAAGCCTTTAAGCCTGCGATTACGGAATGAAGTTCGTAACCTCCGGCAGAGGTGGAACGATCGGTACTTCAAAAAGCGATAGCGTGCCAATCGGCGCCGGATCGACTATGCCGACGGGCCCACCTAGGGGTGGCGGACCGTCAGGGTCGAGCGGCCCTGGATTGCTGCCCACGATCGGATCGGGATCAAGCACGGTTGCTCCGTCACTAGCGAAGAACGTGGCGATTTGTCGCTGCGCGGCGAGCGCGGACGGTCCAGCATACGGCACTGCCACGTTCGTCAGGAACGTGTGTGGGTTCCTGATCAAGTTGACGATCGCACGCTGTTCGGCCGCCG
>JBGPCS010000259.1:0-4718 GCA_041481875.1 Sulfurifustaceae bacterium | reverse complement strand
CATCGCGCGCCCGCTCGTTGCGCTCTCTGGTTCGTGGTTCACCGTGCTCGCGATTCGCGTAACGGATCGGATCGGCAAGGGCGTACGCACCGCGCCGCGCGATGCGCTCATCGCCGACTCCGTTAGCGACACCCAAGCAGGCCAAGCGTTCGGCTTTGCGCGCGCGCTCGATCACGCCGGCGCCGTGCTCGGCGCGCTCGCGGCGGCGGCGATCGTTTACTTCGGCAGCGCGCGCCTCGACGTTGTCATCGCGCTCTCGGCCATCCCTGGAATTGCGACGGTCGCGCTCCTCGCGTTTGGGGTTAAAGAATCGCCGCGCGCGGCGCCGGCGGTACCGGTATCGGCGGCGCCGCTCGCGTGGACCGTCCTCTCACCGTCGACGCGCGCGTATCTGCTCGTGGTCGGATTTTTCTCGTTCGGAAAAATTCCGGAAACCTTCCTGCTGTTGCGCGGCCACGAACTTCGGATGTCGACGGTGGAGCTGCTGCTCTTCTGGGCGGCCATGCATGTCGTGAAGGCCGCGGTTTCCGAGCAGGCCGGCCGCCACACCGATCGCGTCGGCCGGCGCCCGTTCATTCTGAGCGGATGGGTGCTGTACGCCGTGACGCTCTTCGCGCTCGCGTTCGTCGTCACGCCGATGATGCTGTGGGCGGGGGGTCTTGTGCTCGGTTTCTACTTTGGGCTCACCGAAGGGGCCGAGCGCGCGCTGGTGCGTGACTTCGCCGCGCCAGCCGAACGCGGCACCGCGTTCGGCTGGTTTCATATGATCGAGGGACTAGCGGCGATCCCTGCGGGCCTCGTGCTCGGCGGAATCTGGAGCGTCTACGGCGTCCAGATGGCGTTCCTCGTCTCCGGCGCGCTGGCGCTCGGCGGCGTACTTGGGTTCTGGCGATGGGTGCGCTGACCAACGCGACGAGCGTCGGTGACAGCCGTCTTTCGCTCGGTGACCTAAGCGTATAGTCGTGCCGTAAAGACGCGAGGAGCACTCTGATGTGGCGACAAGCGCGATGGCTTGTCCTATTGCTTGCGGCCTGCGGCCGCAACACTACCGACAATGCGCCGCCACCCTCGCCGCCGACACCGGGCGCGTTGCAGGCCGAAGTCGCGTTTCCCAACCTCGCGCCGTTCTCCAGTCCCCTCTACATCACGCACGCGGGCGATGGAACGAATCGGCTCTTCGTGGTTCAACAGAGTGGGCAAATTCTGGTCTTTTCGAACAACGCCGCAATCGCATCGGCGACGACGTTCCTCGACGTCACGACGTTGCCGCAAACGCAATTCGCATCCGGCGGCGAGCTTGGGCTCCTCGGTCTTGCGTTCGACCCGGATTACGCGATGAACGGGTTCTTCTATGTGAACTACACGATCAACAACACGAACGCAAACAAGAAGGACTTCCCGTGGCGCACGCGCATCGCGCGCTTTCAAGTGGGCACTGATTCCAATCGGGCAGACGCGGCGTCGGAAGCGGTGCTGCTCGAATTCGACCAGCCATTTGCCAACCATAACGGCGGCATGCTCGCTTTCGGTCCGGATCGGAAGCTCTACATCTCGACCGGCGACGGCGGCAGCGGTAACGATCCGCAGAACAACGCGCAAAATCTCGGCGTGCTCTTGGGGAAAATTCTGCGTATCAATCCAGACCCCGACCCGAACAATCAGATTCCGGCGGACAACCCGTTCGTTGGCCAAGCGGGCACTCGCGGCGAGATCTGGGCGTACGGCCTGCGTAATCCGTTTCGCATGAGCTTCGATCGCGCAACCGGGCGGTTGTGGGCCGGCGACGTCGGCCAAAGTGCGCGGGAGGAGGTCGATATCATCGCGAGGGGCGGCAACTACGGCTGGCGCGTTTATGAAGGCACGTTGTTCACCAACAACGATCCTGCGGGTGTCGCGCTCAACAATCTGGTCGCACCGGTCCTCGACTACGACCGCAACGCCGGAACGACGGTGATCGGCGGCTACGTCTACCATGGTCCGGGGTTGCCGGACTACGGCGGCGTCTACATCTACGCGGACTTCGGCAGCGGCCGCATCTGGGCGCTGATCTACGACACCAACGCCAACAGCGTCATCGGCAACACCGAAGTCGCGACCCTGAAAGTGGGCATCAGCTCCTTCGGCGAGGATGAGGCCGGGGAGCTGTATGCCACTGGTCTATTCGACGGGAAGATCTACCGGTTCCACCAGATGTAGGTCGCCGTTGTCAGGCGCCAACGCACAGCGCGCTAATGGTGTGCCGTCGCGGCCGCGACATTAGAGTGGCCCGAACGGCGGCGCTGCTCGCGTCGATTGCGCGCGCTGGAAATCCCTGCTCGCTACCCTGCCGGCGCACGACCCAATACACTACGCCGCCGAAGACGTCGACCGGAAAGCGCAGTGTCGCCATGATGGAGTCACGCGTTACTCTGCCGCACGTCGGCCCAGGTGAAACTTGCCGTGACTCTCGCGACGTTGCGCCTAAACAAGAACGAAGAACGCCGCCTGCGCGCCGGGCATGTCTGGGTCTTCAGCAACGAGGTTAATACCAAGGCCACGCCGCTCGACGCCTTCGAGCCCGGTCAGCCGGTGCTGATCGAGGATGCCGCCGGGCAAGCGCTCGGCACCGGCTACGTCAATCCGCATGCGCTCATCTGCGCGCGGCTGGTATCGCGCGATCCACGCTTCGTACTCGATCAATCGCTGTTGACGCACCGTTTGAACGTCGCGCTTTCGCTGCGCGACCGATTGCACAAGGAACCGTTCTATCGCGCCGTCTTCGGCGATTCCGATGCGCTGCCGGGACTCGTCGTCGATCGATACGGCGATGTTTGCGTCGCCCAGATCACAACCGCCGGAATGGAGCGTGTTAAGGCCGAGATCGTCGCCGCGCTCGAGAAGGTTTTGCGGCCGCGCGCGATTCTGCTGCGCAACGACTCATCGATCCGTGCGCTCGAGGGCCTCCCGAGCTATACGGAAGCGGCGCTGGGCGACGTGCCCGCGACCGTAACGATGGAGGAGCACGGTGTACGTTTCGACGTACCGCTCGCCGCCGGTCAGAAGACCGGCTGGTTCTACGACCAGCGCATGAATCGCGCGCGCGTACGTGCCTACGCCGCGGGCGCGCGGGTACTGGACGTGTTCAGCTATCTCGGCGCGTTCGGCTTGCAAGCCGCGGCGGCCGGCGCAGCGTCGGTTCTTTGCGTGGACTCTTCAGCCGCGGCGGTCGAAGGAATCCGGCGAAACGCCGCGTTGAACGGTTTCACCGACCGCGTTAGCGCCGAGCAGGATGACGCGTTCGAGCTGCTGCGGCGGCTGCGCGCGGCGCGCGAGCACTTCGACATCGTGATCCTCGATCCTCCCGCATTCATCAAGCGCAAGAAAGACGCGAAGGAAGGTACCGACGCGTATCGGCGGCTGAACCAGATGGCGATGCAGGTGCTCGCGAAGGATGGCATCCTCGTATCTTGCTCGTGCTCGTATCATCTTCCGCGCGAAACGTTGCGCGATCTGTTGCTGCGCGCAAGCCGCCATCTCGATCGTTCTTTGGAGTTGATCGAAGAAGGTCATCAGGCGCCGGATCATCCGGTGCATCCCGCCATCCCGGAAACGGCATACCTCAAAGTCTTCATCGCGCGCGTCCTGCCCAGCTGATTCAAGCGATCCTCGTACCACCCGAAAATGTCGCCGCGCAGCTCTTTGCGATACGCGACGCGCCGGAAAATCGTCGCGAGCGCCGGGAGTCCGGCGTCAGTGACGGCTTACCGGCGCGACGACGCGGAGTCGGAAACTGAATCGTGTTGTTTTCGCTTGATGTTTTTTCCGAACCGTCGCGGCACGGCGTTTGCAACTATCACCGCGTGGTCTTCAATAGCGCGGATGGCGCGGGATCACGGAAGGTCCAGGACAAGGATGTCTCTACGCGGTGGAACGGATTCCCCGCGCGGCTCGGCAAGGAAGCGGAGCGAAAGGGACTTCGCGGGAAATGGATAGGCGCCGAGTGTGCAAAGCTCGGCGCTTAGATTCCCGAGGTACGCAGCTTGAAGAGCGTCATCCGTGTAACGACCGCGCACCGATTCAGCGGATTGTGTTCCTCCTCGCCTCCCCCTGAGCGAGATTGCCCCGTCCGAAAGGACGGGGCATTTTTTTGCGCGCGTGCCTTGGCGAGTTAACTAAATCTTCGGCAACGTCACGCCCTGCTGTCCTTGATACTTCCCGCCTCGATCCTTGTACGACGTTTCGCAGACTTCGTCGGACTCCAAAAAAATCACCTGCGCGACTCCTTCGTTCGCGTAGATGCGGGCGGGCAGCGGTGTCGTGTTGGAAAATTCGAGGGTCACGTGCCCCTCCCACTCGGGCTCAAGCGGCGTGACGTTCACGATGATGCCGCAGCGCGCGTACGTGCTCTTGCCGAGGCACAGCGTCAGAACGTTGCGCGGAATACGAAAGTACTCGACGGTGCGCGCCAACGCGAATGAATTGGGCGGAATGATGCAAACCTCGCCGCGGAAATCGACGAAGCTGTTCGCGGCGAAGTGCTTCGGATCGACCACCGCGGAATTGATGTTGGTGAAGATTTTGAATTCGTTCGAACAACGAATGTCGTAGCCGTAGCTCGACGTCCCGTACGACACCACCGGCCCGCTGCCGTTCGTCTTGACTTGCCTCGGCTCGAACGGCTCGATCAAGCGGTGTTGCTCGGCCATGCGGCGGATCCATTTGTCGGATTTGATGGTCAT
>JBGPCS010000258.1:0-4728 GCA_041481875.1 Sulfurifustaceae bacterium | reverse complement strand
TCGGCAATATCGTCGTCGGCGAAGGCGCGAAGATCGGTGCCGGCAGCGTGGTGCTGAAAGACGTGCCACCGCATTGCACCGTGGTCGGTGTGCCGGCGCGTGTCGTCGGCACCTGCGAATCGGCCGACCCTGCGTCGCTGATGGATCACCGCATCGACGGTTCCGGCTGAATGAAGATCATGCATCCGCGGATGAACGCAGATAGAATCGCGGATGCACGCGGATGAAGAAAGGATTTGCAACTACAATTTGTTCCAATTTGCGTTCATCAATTTACCATCTGTGTTAATTTGCGGATGCTGTTGTGTTCTTTCAGTCATGTAGGATGGGTGGAGCGAAGCGAAACCCATCGAGATGATACTTTGTTGGGTTCCGCCGCTCGCGGCTCCACCCAACCTACATTGATCCAATGACCGATCCGCACTCGCAGAAAATTCTCATCCTCGATTTCGGGGCGCAGTATGTGCAGCTGATCGCGCGGCGCGTGCGCGAGTTCGGTGTGTACTGTGAAATCTATCCGTATGACGCCACCGAAGACGAGATCCGTCGTTTCGCTCCACGCGGAATAATTCTTTCGGGCGGCCCCGAGTCGGTGACGCTCGACCAAACGCCGCGTGCCCCGCAAGGCGTGTTCGACATGAAAGTTCCGATCCTCGGTATCTGTTACGGCCAGCAGACGATGGCGGCGCAGCTCGGAGGTAAAGTCGAAAGCTCCAGCAAGCGCGAGTTCGGTTACGCGCGCGTGCGCATGCACGGCCATTCGAAGCTCTTCAAGGGAATCCGCGACGAGGCCGAACCGAGCGGCGCGGAATATTTAAACGTGTGGATGAGTCACGGCGACCGCGTCACACAACTGCCGCTCGGTTTTCGCATCATCGCCACGAGCGAGAACGCGCCGTTCGCCGGCATCGCCGACGAAGCGCGCGGATTTTACGGCGTACAGTTTCATCCCGAAGTGACCCATACCCCGCAAGGCCGTGCCATCTTGCAACGATTTGTGCAGGACATCTGCGGTTGCGGATCCCTTTGGACGCCGGGCAACATCGTCGAGACCATGACCGAGGCCGTGCGCGCGCAAGTCGGCAAGGATGGGGTGGTGCTCGGCCTCTCCGGTGGCGTCGATTCCTCCGTGGTTGCGGCATTGCTGCATCGGGCGATCGGGAAACAGTTGACCTGTATTTTCGTGGACACCGGGTTGCTCCGCCTGAACGAAGGCGATCAAGTCATGTCGACGTTCGCCGAGCACATGGGCGTTAAGGTCATGCGCGTGAACGCCGAGGAGCGGTTCCTAGCGGCGCTCGCCGGTGTGGCCGACCCGGAAGAGAAACGCAAGATCATCGGCCGTGTGTTCATCCAAGTGTTCGAGGAGGAGGCGAGCCGAATCGAGGGCGCGCACTGGCTCGCGCAAGGCACGATCTATCCGGATGTAATCGAGTCCGCCGGTGCACGGACAAAGAAAGCGCACGTGATCAAATCGCATCACAACGTCGGCGGTCTACCCGAGCGCATGAAGCTCAAGCTGCTCGAGCCGCTGCGGGAGTTGTTCAAGGACGAGGTGCGTCGAATCGGCGAGCAGCTCGGGCTGCCGCATCAGATGATTTACCGGCACCCGTTTCCGGGTCCCGGGCTCGGCGTGCGCATCTTGGGCGAGGTAAAGAAGGAGTACGCCGATATTCTGCGCCAGGCGGACGCGATTTTCCTGGAGGAGTTATATCGGCACGACCTCTACGAGCGCATCGCGCAAGCATTCGCGGTGTTTCTGCCGGTGAAATCCGTCGCGGTGCTTGGCGATGCGCGCGCCTACGAATATGTCATCGCGTTGCGCGCAGTCGAATCCGTGGATTTCATGACTGCGCAGTGGGCGCATATACCTTACGAAGTTCTTTCGAATATTTCACACCGCATTATCAATGAGGTTCGCGGTGTGTCGCGCGTGGTGTATGACATCTCCGGTAAACCACCGGCCACCATCGAATGGGAGTAGGTCCCCCCGAGGACGTGCGCTGGATGGAGCGCGCGCTCGGGCTTGCTCGTCATGCGCAAGCGCAAGGCGAAGTGCCGGTCGGCGCCGTGCTCGTGTTGAACGACGAAGCGATAGGGGAGGGATGGAACCAACCGATCGTCGCACACGATCCGACGGCGCACGCGGAGATCGTCGCTTTACGTAGTGCGGCCGCGCGACTTAAGAATTATCGCCTGCCGGACACAACGCTCTACGTAACGCTCGAACCGTGCGCGATGTGCGCCGGTGCGATCGTTCACGCGCGCGTCGCGCGTGTCGTCTACGGTGCGGCCGACCCGCAGGCTGGCGCCGCAGGCTCGGTGTACGATCTCCTGCAGTCGGACACGCTGAACCACCGTGCGGTTGTAGTGGGTGGAGTGCTGGCGGAAATTTGTGCGGAATCGTTGCGGGCGTTTTTTCGCGAGCGCCGGTGAGAGGGGATGTCAACCACCCACAAGTTGAATTTATTACAACTCGACTAGACCGGCGCCCAAAAGGTGTCCTCACCTAGATCGCCGGCGCCCGCAACTTGAACGCCGGTACCGCGTGTTTCGATTTTTCTTCGTCGACCATTTTTACCAGGACATCGTAGTAAACCCGCACGCGGTTGACGAAACGCACCGGTTCGTCACCGCGACAGAAGCCGTACTTCGTTCTTGCGTACCACTTCGGATCGGCGAGCAGGGGCAAGCGTTCCTTGACGTCGTTCCATTTGTCCGGGTTCCCTCCCAGCTTCTCGGTGAGTATGCGGGCGTCTTCGAGGTGATAGAGTCCCACGTTGTACGCGGCGAGCGCGAACCACAACCGGTCGGGAAGTTCGACGCGCTCCGGCACTCGATCGAGCAACTCGTGGAGATAACGGGCACCTCCATCGATGCTCGAGGCGGGATCGTGACGGTCGGTTACGCCGACCTCCTTCGCCGTTGCCCCGGTCAACATCATGAAGCCGCGTACGCCGGTGAACGAAGTGCTCTTCGGATCCCAATACGATTCTTGATAGGCTAAGGCGGCGAGCAGCCGCCAGTCGAGATCGTTCTGTTTCGCCGCCTCTTCGAGCAATTGCTGGTATAGCGGCAGTCGATTCTGGACGCGCGCGCGGAAAATAGTGAGGTTCACGAAGTTGGTGCGACCGGCTGGGCCGTAGTAGCGATCGATGAGCTGGGCGAGAGCGCCGGAACGTTTATAGGTATCGAGGAAACTGACCGCCGCATCGTATACGCTGGTATCGTTCGCGGGACGGAACGCCCAGGCGAGCGGTTCTGCCTTCTGAATGTCGAATGCCACTTGAAGTTCGGGGAAGTACTGGCGATTCAGGGCGACGATATTCGAATCGGCGATGGTGAGATCGAGCAGGCCCGCCCACACGAGCTGGAGCTGTTCCTCGGGTCTGCGATCCTCGGTCTCGATCCACTTCAAATCGGGATGCAGTTGTCTAAGTTCGTTCAGGCGCTCCGCGTACCGTGTGCCCGCGTGTACTTCGATCTCGCGGCTGATGAGCTCTTCCACATTGCCTGGACGCTCGCCCCCGAGCCGATAGACCACTTGCTGGCTGATCTGCTGATAGGGCGGCGTGAATCGAACGAGTGCTCGGCGCGGTTCGGTGTCGGTGATGTTCGCCGCCGCGAAGTCAGCGTCGCCGTTGAGCAGGCGCGGAATGACCTCGGCGAATTTGTCGACCGCGACGACGCGTAGCTCAACGCCAAGTTGGTCGGCGAACGCCTTGGCTAAGTCGTATTCGAAGCCGACCGGCCCCTCGGGGGTCTCGTAATACGTCGTCGTGCCGGCAAAAGTTAGCACGGTTATCTTGCCGGCACGCTTAATCGTATCGAGACGGGAATTGTCGAAGAGCGAACAACCGCTCAAGAGCGGCAGCAAACTCGTCAAGATCAGCGCGGCGGTCAACCGAGACTTACGATCACGCGCCGACCGCCATGAACGCATCGCCATTGTCATGACCGGGAGCCTAGCGCCGTGTCCGCCGCTTGTCACGGCATCGCCGGCTGAGAGTAACGCGCAACTTGTTCGCGCGGTTGCCTTTACGTAAGCTACGCGGCCAGCGGCGGCCCGCAGGGCGAGGCGCAGGGATGCGCCGAGCAAAACCGTTATGCTGCAACCGGCGAGCCTCGATGGCGAGTCGGTTGCGAGTATGAGATTTTCCGAACGCCGGAGAGGTGCAAGAGCGGTTGAATTGGACGGTCTCGAAAACCGTTATGCGCGCAAGCGCATCGAGGGTTCGAATCCCTCCCTCTCCGCCAACTTTGTTTGATCGCAATTTTACAATTGGGGCGCAAAAGTGTCCCAGCGCGCGAAGCACAGATGCCGCGAACGGACCTAACGTCTGTTCGCGTCGCTGAGCGCCTAGCGATGGAGAGGTCGATTGAAGTTGAGGCGCTACGCCAGGAATGGCAGACAACGAAATTTCGGAGAGGTGTCCGAGCGGTTTAAGGAGCACGCCTGGAAAGTGTGTGTACGCCATAAACGTACCGAGGGTTCGAATCCCTCCCTCTCCGCCATTTATCGCACCGTGCCAGCGATCCCTGGCGCAACGTTTTTGGCTTCGTTAAATCCCGGCCCGGACCTCCCTGTGCGGGCGCTCACCGGCACGAATGCACGTTGAGACTGTAGAAAAAGTCTCCCCGCACGATAAACCAAGCTCCGGCTTTGCGGTCTTATGTTGCAACACCGCTTAGTCAGGAGACTGATGCATGGCGCGATACAAGGATTAC
>JBGPCS010000257.1:0-4750 GCA_041481875.1 Sulfurifustaceae bacterium | reverse complement strand
GAATTTGAGCCGCCCCTCCTTGTAGTTGCCGATTACGATCGCCTCCAGCCCCGGCTCGTAGATCGGCAACACGCCATTGCGCAATTGCTCTATCTTGCGCGCGTCCACGTCGACGCACGTGACATCGTTGCCCATCTCGGCCAGACACGCGCCGGTGACAAGGCCAACGTACCCCGTTCCTACGATCGTAAGCTTCACTGAGTCCCTCTACGTTGAGTATCTATGTCGCGCGCCATCTCAACTAGCGCCCGCTCAGATCGCGGCCGATCGACGCCGTTGCGCGGGCCGTCGAAGCGTACGACTTCTGCGCAGCGGCGCCGCAATGCTCTTGCGTGAATGCCGATATATTCGGCGTAGCCGGTGACGGACGTCCTCACGTCCATCGAACCTTCGGGGCATGTGACAAAAAATATATGAGTTGCCGTCGGCTCAACCACCGTCCCTCACCCCTGCCCCTCTCCCGGGGGGAGAGGGGTTTTGCGGTCCCTGTCGTGCTGCACTCGTCGTCTCCCCGTTGCCCGCGGAAAGCGCAAAAAAGCGATCGAGCAGCTCGCGCAAGCGCGACGCATCGTTGTTGCTGCAGGCTTCGGCCATCATATCAATCTCACGCTCGACCAGCGACAAGCCGAGCGGGCAACTGCGCGCGAGGAACAGCTTGCGGTGTGGGGTTTTGATAAGCGCTTCGCCCCGCTGGAACAACTCCTCGTGCAACTTTTCTCCCGGCCGCAGTCCGGTATAGACGATCTTGACGTCTTCCCCCGGTTTCTTCCCCGACAAGATGATCAACTGCTCCGCGAGGTACTTGATGTTGACCGGTTCGCCCATGTCGAGCACGAATATTTCGCCGCCCTCGCCGACGCTGCTCGCTTCCAGGATGAGCTGCGTGGCTTCCGGTATCGTCATGAAGAATCGTGTCATCGTCGGATCGGTGACCGTCACCGGCCCACCCGCGGCGATTTGTTTTTGAAACAACGGGATCACGCTGCCGGCGGAGCCGAGCACGTTGCCAAACCGCACCGTGGTAAAGCGAGTCGACGAGCTCTGGTTCAATGCCTGACAATACGTCTCGCTCACGTGCTTCGTAGCCCCCATGACGCTGCTCGGATTGACCGCCTTGTCGGTTGAAATGAGCACGAACGAAGGGCACCCGGCCTTGTCGGCCGCGCGCGCAAGCGTACGGCTGGCCAGCACGTTGTTTCTTACCGCGGATCGGATCTGCCCCTCGAGCAGCGGCACGTGCTTGTACGCCGCCGCGTGGAAAATAACATCGGGGCGATGAGTGCTAAGGGTCTTCTCGACCAACATCGGGTCGCCCACGTCGCCGAGCACGACCGCGAGCGACAGCTTCGGAAATTCGCGCCTGAGCTCCAGCTCGATGTTATAAAGATGGAACTCGCTTTGCTCGAACACGACCAGAAGCGAAGGTTCTAACCGCGCGATCTGACGGCATAGCTCCGAGCCAATGGAACCGCCGCCGCCGCTGACGAGTACCGCGCGACCGCGGTGCCGCGCGGTGATAGCTCCCCAGTCGAGTTGCACCGGTTCGCGGCCGAGCAAGTCGTCAATTTGCACGTCGCGTATGTCGCGCACGCTAACGCGCCCGCTCACCAAATCGGCAAGCGGCGGCAGCGTGCGAAACGGCAGGCCGGTCTGCTCGCATGCCTCGACAACTCTGCGTCGAGCACTCGGACTCGCCGTCGGCATCGCGATGACGATCAAGTCGGCGGCGTACTCCGCCGCGATACGTGCCAGCTCGGTGCTCCGCCCGGCGACGAGAACCCCGTGGATCTCCTTGCCGACCTTCGTCGCATCGTCGTCAATCAACGCGACGGGATGATAGGCCGACAAATGATCGCGCAATAGTTCCCGCACGAGCTGCTCGCCGGCAAGCCCGGCACCGACAATCAGCGCGCGTTTACCCGACTGGCGATGTTCCGCGCGATCCTTCAAGGACCGATAGAAAAAACGCGGCCCGCCCAGGAGAAGCACCAGCAGACCCGCGTGGATAATGAATACGGATCGCGGGACTCCTTCGAGCCGCGTTAGGATGAAACTTACGATCGCGGCGAGAGCGACGCCCGCGGCCACCGCTTTGATGATCCGAGAGAGGTCTTGCAGCGAGGCAAAACGCCAGATGCCCCGATATAGGCCGAAATACCAAAACATCGCCGCCTGAGCGAGCCATACGACCGGCAGCAACGTCAACGCGTCACGAAAGTACGTCGCCGGAATCATTTCTAAGTTGAAACGCAGCCAGTACGCGCCGAGCCAAGCGAACGGCACGACTGCCAAGTCATGTGCAAACGCGCCCCAGCTGGACTGCAGGTAGCGGATTAGATCGCGTCGATGGATTGCCATCCCGGCCAAATTGTCGCTAATGCCAAATTGTCGCTAATGTAGGTTGGGTGTAGCCGCGTGAGCGGCGGAACCCAACAAAATAGTATCTTGGTGTTGCTGCCGGAGGTGCAATGTCATCCTTGCACCCGTTCGGTGGTGCGAACGTCCGCTGAACGTTCGCGAAGACTCCGCCCAAGTGCTTCGCTGCGCCCACCCTACGTGGGATTTCAAGGGCCGGCAGTCCCATGGCTCCGTCTTTCAAACAACGAGACAGCAGAGAAGTAGACACTATATAAGGATATCCAGCCAATCAAAATGAGCCACTGCACCCCGGCCGGCGCCCCCCGGCAGGCGATTGCGCTGACGCCGCAGCCTACCATCAGGCCGTACTGAAGCAGTACCGCCTTTCTATGGCTGAGACCGAGGCGGACCAGGCGCTGGTAATAGTGCGAACGATGAGCTTCCCATATCTTCTCGCCTCTCACCAGCCGGCGTAACAGGGTCACCGTGGCATCGGCAATGAACGGTGAGAAAACGAGAAGCGCGGACCACAGCGGGAATATATTCTGCACGGCGCCCCATACGCTAACGGCCGCCGCAAGCAGGCCCAAACTTGAAGAACCCACATCGCCCATGAAAATCCGCGCAGGTGGAAAGTTGAAGATGAGAAAGCCAGCAGCGGCGGCGGCGATGATTGTGCTTAGCAGGAAGAAGCCCAGATGGCCGTCCAGCCACCCCATGGCCGCTAGGGCTCCAAAGCCAAAGACCGCCATGCCGCCTGCCAACCCGTCCATGCCGTCCATGAAGTTGTAGAGATTGATCGTCCACATAACGAACGCGGCCGTGACGACCACTCCCAACCAACCGCCGATATCAAACCGCATACCCGGTAGTTCGATCTCTTCCAACCGGAGGCCGGAAACAACCAGGCCGACCGCTACGCCGAGATGGACCGCGATCCGAATGACTGGCGACAGACCGGCTCGGTCATCCATAAAGGCGATGGCGGCCAGAACGAGCACAGCAAAAGCGATCGCGATAAGCCGCACTTCGGCTACGTCGTGTAACGCGAAGATGCCGATCAAGTAAACGCCCGCGAGGATTGCAACGCCCCCACCCCTGGGGATCGGATGCAAATGCAGCGAGCGCGCGTTCGGATGGTCCAGGATGTAGAGACGCGAACCGGGCTTAGAGAACCTGGCCGTTAGCCAAAAGGAAACGACAAAGGACAAAAGAATGCTAGCGACTATACGAATCAGGGGTGTTTTTCTCCGTTGTTCAGCTTGCGTGCGTGATTCAAGCGAACCTGTCTCATCACTTTCGTTTCTCCTGCCACAACTCACCCGCGCCCGACCGCGCGCGTTTGACGTCAATTTCGGAAGAGTCGGGCAAATCCGCCGCGCCAATCTGAAAGCGCGACGGCGAAAAACCGAAGTCGCGCGCAGCGTCCGCGTGATCGAACGCAAGATCGCGATTCATCCGCTCCACCATGGCCATCGATACGAAACGCAAACCCGGCACAAAGCGCAGCAGAAAAATTGCCACGCGAAAAAGAGCGGTCGGCATGACGAGGAATCGAACCGGCTTGTTCAGCGCGCCAAAAACGCGCGTCACCATTTCGCGGTACGTGAGCACCTCCGCGCCGGAAATCGTATAAGCCCGGTTCGGCGTGCGCGAAATCAGCGTTTCATAGCACGCCTTAGAAACGTCACGAGCATGGACGGGTTGACGTAAGCCGCTGCCGTTTCCCAACAACGGGAAGAATCCAAATCGCCGGATAGATCGCGCCATCAGGCTAATATTCCGATCCCGTCCCAACCCATAGATCAGCGTCGGTCGCAAGATGATCCATTCGACACCGTTAGCTTGCGCCCACGCAATCAAACTTTCCTCGGCCTGAACCAGCCGCTGCACCCAGGCACGTTCGGCGGGATCGGACGAAGTGTCCTTCGTGTAGCGGCCGGTCGAGCTTAAGGTAACAACGCGCGCGGCGCCGTATGCAACGAGCATCGGAAAGTAGCGAGGCAGCGTAACTATAGGGGCAAGCGAAATCCAATTCGCGATACTCTTACCCAGCGAAGACGATATGCGATCGTCGCGGACACGTGCATCATTCTGCGTGGGAGGAAAGGAAGCCGATTTCACAGACTCCATCTCAAGTTGCTCCCATCGTAATATCCCGGTGTCAATCCGTGACGTCGCGGCGTGAGCATCACGCGAAAATGCCACGACCCCCCATCCCTCCTGCGTAAGCAAACCCAATAAACAGTCGCCTACGTAGCTGGTCGCTCCCAGCACGCCGACACACCGCTCAGGCACGTGCAATCCCAGACCGTTCTCGTAGCCGCCTGACAGCGGACCATATCACCGACAAGGGAAATCGGATCCAAACTGCGATTGTTACCAACCACAT
>JBGPCS010000256.1:0-4763 GCA_041481875.1 Sulfurifustaceae bacterium | reverse complement strand
AGGTTTCATCGCACGCATTGGCGCAGGATCGGGTCAGGGCGATCGCTTTTCATGCGGCGGTGTTTACGAATTTGACTCGTGATCATTTGGATTATCACGGTGACATGGAACGTTACGCCGCTGCCAAGGCACGGTTGTTTCTCGACTATGAACTGAAGGCGGCGGTCATCAATCGCGACGACGCATATGGCCGCGAGTTGATAGCCACGCTTTCCAATCGTATGCCGGTCATCTCCTACGGGCTTTCAGCGGGCGACGTGCGCGCGCTCGCGCTCGCGACCACGCGCGAGGGTTTGCGTCTGCGCGCGTCCACGCCCCAAGGCGAAGTCGACATTACCGCCCCGTTGTTCGGCGACTTCAACGCTTCGAATCTACTTGCCGCGCTTGCCACATTGCTCGCGCTCCGGTTCGAACGTCACGACGCCGCCGAGCGTTTGTCCGGCGTGCGGCCGGTACCGGGCCGCGTCGAGCGATTCCAGGGAGCGGACAACCGGCCGCTGGTGGTCGTCGACTACGCGCACACGCCCGATGCGCTGGAGCAGGTATTGCGCGCGTTGCGGCCGCATGTCGACGGGCGCCTGTGGTGCGTTTTCGGTTGCGGCGGCGACCGCGACCGCGGCAAACGTCCGCAGATGGGGGCGATCGCGGAGCGACTAGCCGATCGTGTCATCCTCACCGATGACAATCCGCGCCGCGAGTCCGGCGACACGATCATCCGCGATATCAGCTCGGGCATGCGGACGCCGCCGCGAATTATTCGCGACCGCCGAACCGCCACCACCACCGCCATTGCCGAGGCGGCGTCGGAGGACGTCGTGCTCATTGCCGGCAAAGGTCACGAGGATTACCAGCAGATCGGAGACGCGCGTGTTCCCTACAGCGATCGCGACACGGTGCGCGCGATTCTGGGACTGGCCGCATGATGTCACTGGCGCTGCTTGCCGAGGCGTTGCGTGCTCCGCTCGTGGGCCGCGACGCCACCTTTGCTGGTGTGGGCACCGACACGCGCACGCTCGGCGTCGGGGATCTTTTCGTCGCACTCGTCGGCCCCCATTTCGACGGCCACAGCTTTTTGCCGGAGGCGATCGCGAAAGGCGCCGCCGGCGCGTTGCTCTCCCGCCCGCTTCAAACGCCGCTACCCTACGTGCGCGTGCCGGAAACTCGTGCCGCGCTCGGACAGTTCGCCGCGTTTTGGCGGCGCCAGTTCCGTGTCCCGGTTATTGCGGTGACCGGCAGCAACGGCAAGACCACGGTGAAGGAGATGATCGGTGCCATCATGAGCGAGACCGGTCGCGGCTGCGTCACGCGCGGGAATCTGAACAACGATATCGGCGTGCCGCTCACGCTGTTGCGATTGCGCGCGATCGATGAGTACGCGGTGGTGGAAATGGGTATGAACCATCCGGGCGAGATCGACTATCTCTCACAAATGGCAGCGCCGGCCGTCGCCGTCATCACGAACGCCGCCGAGGCGCATCTCGCGGGCGTCGGCAGTCTCGAGCGGATCGCGCGGGCCAAGGGTGAAATTTTCTCGGGTCTTTCGCCGGATGGCGTCGCCGTGCTCAACACGGACGATCCGTTTTTCGACTTCTGGCGAGAGCTTGCGGCGCCGCACCGGGTCGTCACCTTCGGACTCGATCATCCCGCGGACGTCACGGCACGCTATCGGCTCGAGAGCGTCGGTTGCGTCGTTGAGCTCAGGACGCCTCATGGGGAAGCCGAAATGCGCGTCGGCCTCATCGGCAAACATAACGTGGCGAACGCGCTCGCCGCCGCGGCCGCCGCGCTCGAAATCGGCGTGAAGCTCACTGACGTTGTCAACGGCCTAAAGAAATCGAGAGCGATTTCCGGCCGGCTCGAGCTGAAGAAGGGTGTCAGCGGCGCGCGCGTGATCGACGATACATACAACGCTAACCCCGGTTCGTTGACCGCGGGTTTGCAAGTTCTGAAGGAAGCGAAAGGGGAACGTGTCGTGGTTCTTGGCGATATGGCCGAGCTCGGCGAGGCGGCCCCCGATATGCACCGGCGCGTCGGCGCGCTCGCGCGCGAGTTCGGGATCGATCGGCTCTACGGCGTCGGCGAGCTGGCCGCGCTGGCGGTCGAGGGTTTCGGCAAAGGCGGCCGGCACTTCCCCAGCCCCGAGGTGCTCATCGACGCGCTCATCGACTGCATGCACTCGGGGATGACGGTCCTGGTGAAGGGGTCACGGGTAATGCTAATGGAACGCGTCGTCGCCGGCATCGTTCGACGGCGCGCGCCTAGTTTTCGTCGCGGAGGTGCTTGAGTGCTTTACTATCTCTTCGATCGGCTGACGAGCGAACTATCGTTCTTCAACGTTTTTCGATACCTCACGATGCGCGCCATTCTCGGCGTGCTGACGGCGCTCGCGGTTTGCCTTTGGGTCGGCCCGGTGGTGATCCGCCGTTTGGTGCTCGGCCAGATGGGCCAGACGGTGCGCAAGGACGGCCCGCAAACGCATCTAAGCAAAGCCGGCACGCCGACGATGGGCGGCGCGATGATTCTGATCGCGGTCTTCATCGCGACGCTCGCCTGGGCCGATCTGCGCAATCGGTTCGTGTGGGTCGTGCTGTTTACGACACTCGCGTTCGGCGCCATCGGTTGGGTCGACGACTACAAGAAGATCATCAACAAGGATCCGCGCGGCATCGGCGCGCGGCAGAAGTTCTTCTGGCAGAGCGTATCGGGTCTGATCGCCGCGGTTTTTCTGTACGCGACCGCGCATGCTCCGGCGGAAACCGAGTTGATACTCCCGCTGTTCAAGAATATTTTCGTTCCGCTCGGTCCGCTTTATATCGTGCTTACGTGGTGCGTGATCGTCGGTTCGAGCAATGCCGTGAACTTGACTGACGGCCTCGACGGACTCGCGATCATGCCGGCGGTAATGGTGGCGAGCGGCCTCGGCGTCTTCGCGTACGTTATCGGTAACGCGAACTTCTCCAGCTACCTCGGCTTTCCGCATATCGTCGGTGTCGGCGAGGTCCTGGTTATCTGCGCCGCCATCGTCGGCGCGGGCCTCGGGTTTCTCTGGTTCAACACGTATCCGGCGATGGTATTCATGGGCGACATCGGCGCGCTCGCTCTCGGGGCCGCGCTCGGCGCGATCGCCGTCGTCGTTCGTCAGGAAGTCGTGCTGTTCATCATGGGCGGTTTGTTCGTGATGGAAACACTCTCCGTCATGCTGCAAGTCGCCTCGTTCAAGATGACGGGCAAGCGCATCTTTCGTATGGCGCCGCTGCATCATCACTTCGAGCTCAAAGGCTGGCCGGAGCCACGCGTGATCGTGCGCTTTTGGATCATCTCGCTCATGCTGGTGCTGGTCGGTTTGGCCACGTTGAAAATTCGCTGATGCCGAGCACCAGCGCCATGCGCCGCACAAATCCAAAACGGGCCTTGGTCGTCGGACTCGGCGCGACGGGTCTCTCGTGTGTTCGCCATTTGGCTGCGCGTGGTTATGACGTCAGTGCGATCGATTCGCGAGTGGCGCCGCCGAATCTCGCGGCGCTCAGGCGCGAGTTTCCCGACGTTCCGGTCCGCACCGGCGACTTCGCCGCCGATTGGTTCGCCCGCGCGGAGTTGTTGGTCGTGAGTCCGGGCGTCAGTCTGCGCGAGCCGGCTATCGCGCGCGCGCTCGCCTCGGGCTGCGAGGCAGTTGGCGATATCGAGCTGTTTGCGCGAGAAGTCAACGCGCCGGTTCTGGCCGTGACCGGCGCGAATGGCAAGAGCACCGTCACGTCGCTCGTCGGCGCCATCTGCACGGCGGCGGGGCTCGATACCCAAGTTGGCGGAAACATCGGCGTGCCCGCGTTGTCGCTCCTCGCTGAAGCGGAGCCGGATGTGTACGTGCTGGAGCTATCGAGCTTCCAACTCGAAACCACCGCGAGCCTCAATGCACGCGCGGCGGCGCTGCTCAATCTCACGCCGGATCACATGGATCGCTACGCGAGTATGGACGAATATGCGCAAGCGAAAGCGCGCGTGTTCCGCGGCGATGGCCTGATGGTGTTGAACGCCGATGACGAGCGCGTCGTGCGGATGACGCGGCCGAATCGTCGCGTGGCACGCTTCATGCTCGCGGTCCCGCAGTCGTCATCGGAATACGGTTTGCGCGAACGTGGCGGCGATCTGTGGCTGGCTCGTGGCGATCAGGATCTAATGTCGGCGGCCGAGGTTCAGCTTCCCGGACGGCACAATCTTGCGAACGTGCTCGCTGCTCTCGCGCTCACCGACACGCTCGGAGTCGCGTGCGACGCGCAAGTCGATGCGGTGCGCGCCTTCGCCGGCCTCCTGCATCGAACCGAGCTGGTGGTAAGCCGCGACGGCATTCGTTGGATCAACGACTCCAAGGGCACGAACGTCGGCGCGACAATCGCCGCGCTGAACGGCATGGACGCGCCGGTCGTGTTGATCGCCGGCGGCGACGGCAAGGGCGCGGATTTCACGGCGCTTCGCGCCGCGTGCGCTTCGCACGCACGCGCGGTCGTTCTCGTTGGGCGCGACGCACCGCGCATCGAAGCGGCGCTGCAGGGGGCGGTGCCGGTGCGCCACGCAACGGATATGCGCGCGGCGGTGCGCGCCGCGCGCTCACTCGTGCAACCGGGTGACATCGTGTTGCTTTCGCCCGCTTGCGCGAGCTTCGATATGTTTAAAAACTACGAGCATCGCGGCGAGGTATTTCGCGATGCGGTGAAGGAGCTATTGCAAGTCTTATGAATCGCATCAGCGAACATACTCCCCCTCTCCCT
>JBGPCS010000255.1:0-4766 GCA_041481875.1 Sulfurifustaceae bacterium | reverse complement strand
TCGAGAAGCGCTTGAAGGCAGTGCTGCATCATCTGAAGCGCCAGGAAAAGTCGATGCTCTTCATCGACGAGATCCATACCATCATCGGCGCCGGCGCGGCGTCGGGCGGAGCAATGGACGCGTCGAACTTGTTGAAGCCGGCTCTTTCCACCGGAGAGCTCAAGTGCATCGGCTCGACGACATATCAGGAGTACCGGAATATTTTCGAGAAGGATCGCGCGCTGTCGCGCCGATTCCAAAAGATCGATGTCACCGAGCCGTCGGTCGACGAGACGGTCGATATCCTACGCGGGTTGAAGACGCGCTTCGAGCGGCATCACAGCGTGCGCTATACCAACCAAGCGCTACGCAGCGCGGTCGAGCTGTCGAACCGTTACATCAACGACCGCCATTTGCCGGATAAAGCGATTGACGTCATCGACGAGGCCGGTGCCGGTCAGCAACTGTTGGCGCCGAGCAAGCGCAAGAAAATCATCTGCGTGCACGACATCGAAGCGATCGTGGCGAAGATGGCGCGCATTCCCCCCAAGACCGTTTCGACGTCGGACCGCGAAGCGCTACGCACGCTCGAGCGCGATCTGAAAATGACCGTGTTCGGACAGGACGAAGCGATCGAGGCGCTTTCGACGTCGATCAAATTGGCGCGCTCGGGTCTGGGTCATGCGGAGAAGCCGGTCGGTTCGTATCTGTTCTCCGGTCCGACCGGCGTCGGCAAGACCGAGGTGACGCGCCAGCTCGCGCGCGTGCTCGGTGTCGAGCTGATCCGCTTCGACATGTCGGAATATATGGAACGACACACGGTGTCGCGGCTGATCGGCGCACCGCCGGGATACGTCGGCTTCGATCAAGGCGGCCTGCTGACGGAGGCCATCACCAAGCATCCGCATTCGGTGTTGCTGCTCGACGAAGTCGAAAAGGCGCATCCCGACGTGTTCAATCTGTTGTTGAAAGTCATGGATCACGGCACGCTGACCGACAACAACGGCCGCAAAGCCGATTTCCGCAGCGTGATTGTCGTCATGACGACCAATGCCGGCGCGGAGCGCATGAGCCGCTCGTCGATGGGTTTCACCGAGCAAGACCACAGCGGGGAGGACTTCCAGGAGATCAAGCGGATGTTCAGTCCGGAGTTCCGCAATCGGTTGGACGCAGTGATTCACTTCAAGCCGCTCGATGGGCAGACGATTCTGCACGTCGTGAACAAGTTCATTCTGGAGCTCGAAGCGCAGTTGGCGGAGAAGCACGTCACGATCGAGCTCGACGATGGCGCGCGGACCTGGCTCGCCTCGAATGGTCACGATCCGTCCATGGGCGCGCGCCCGATGGCGCGCTTGATTCAGGAGCAGATCAAGAAGGCGCTCGCGAACGAGCTGTTGTTCGGCCGGTTGGCGGACGGCGGCCACGTGCGGGTATCGGCCGACGACAACGGTCCGACCTTCGACATCCAGGCGCGCGAGAGCGTGCCGCGCGCGACGTCGGTGGAAGAAGAATGACGTGCGGGCAGTTTTGGAAACGCGCCGAGCGCTCTGCGCGCGATTTCGCCCACTCGGAGAGGGGGCGTATGTTCGCCGATGCGGTTCGTGCTACCGGGCGCGGAACGTAATGCGACCTTTCGAGAGATCGTACGGCGTGAGCTGCACGGTGACGCGATCACCCGTCAAGATGCGGATATAGTGCTTGCGCATTTTGCCGGAGATGTGTGCCGTTACCACGTGACCGTTATCAAGCTTTACGCGAAATAACGTATTCGGGAGGGTTTCGGTAATCGTTCCCTCCATTTCGATGTGTTCTTCTTTGGCCACGCGCGACTGGCATTCCTAGTTTCTTGGGCGGCGTATGATGCCGTAGTCCCAGGCGGGGGTAAAGTTCCGGCGCACGCTGCGGAGATTCGTACTAGCTCTCCGAGTCGGGTTGGACGCGGCGAGACGCTTCGGACGCCAGCTCGGTCCAGTGGCCGTTGCGGTAGGCCTCGAGCGGTCGAAAGTTAGCTTTGTACGCCATCTTGCGGCTTTCGGCGATCCAGTACCCGAGGTAGACCCACTCCAGGCCGGCGGAGCGGGCGCACTGTATTTCCCAAAGAACGGCGAAGGTGCCGAGTCCTCGCGCTGCCTCCGCGGGTTCGTAGAACGTGTAAACCGCCGACAGCCCGTCATCGAGGCGATCGACGACGGCGACTCCGAGCAAGCGGTCCGCTCGGCGCATCTCGTAGAAAATCGTCTCCACACGCCGCCCCGTCAAGAAGTTCATGTACTTCAGCGGATCCGGATCGTCCATGCCGCCGCCGGGATGCCGCGCCGCTTGGTAGCGTAGATAGAGCTCGAAGTGTTCGTGCACGAACACGCTCGGCCGCGGCAATATCTCGATGTCCAGATTCCGCTTCCATAGACGTCGCTGACTGCGACTCGCGTTGAACCGCCCAACCGGTATGCGTACCGGCACGCACGCGACACATCCGGCACAATGCGGCCGATAGATGAGATCGCCGCTGCGTCGAAAACCGAGCCGAGTGAACGCACCGTAGCGGTCGCGATCAAGCGGAAAACGCGGATCGATGAAAAGGGTAGCGGCGGTTTTTCCCGGCAGGTAACTGCACGGGTGCGGCATGGACAGAAAGACGTCGGGGGTGCGTTGATGGCCGCTCACGGGCAGACGCTAACCGATGGCCAAATCGCTGTCAAAGTGCCACGGCGGCGGGCGTCCGGGCCGCTCGATCGCCGCCGTGAGCATCGCAAGATAGGTCGTGCGCGAGACGGATTGCGCGCCCATGCGGTCCAGATGCGCCGAGCGGAGTTGGCAGTCGATGAAGGCGTAACTCCACCGCTCCAATTGCCGCGCGATATAGAGCAGTGCGACCTTAGAGGCGTCCGGAACGCGGCTGAACATCGATTCGCCGAAGAACGCGCCGCCGAGTGCCACGCCGTAGAGTCCGCCGGCGAGGCGGTCGTCGTGCCACGTCTCGACCGAGTGCGCGTGACCCTGGCGATGCATCTCGACATAGGCGTCGATCATGGCAGAGGTGATCCAGGTGCCGCCGCTTGGCTGGTTCCGCCTCGGTCCGGCGCAGGCGTGCATGACCTCGGCGAAGCATCGATCGAAGGTCACGCGAAACTTTCCGGCGCGCGCTGTTTTGCGCAAGCTGCGGCTCAGCTTCAATCGATCGGGCGACAACACTGTTCGCGGGTCCGGGCTCCACCACAGGATCGGCTGGCCCTCGCTGTACCACGGAAAGATCCCATGGCGATAGGCTTCGAGCAGGCGCACCACGCTCAAGTCCCCGCCTACGGCCAACAACCCCTCGCGCGACGCGACCTCCGCGGGAGGAAAGCGAATGTCCTTCGTTCCGGGATCCAACAAATGCACCGTCAACTCCTACTCGCGTGGGGCGAGATCGCCGGCTGGCGGAACGGCGAATGCTCGTTCAGCTCATCCATCTGCTGACCGACGTTGCCATGCTCGCGCTTCAAGAAATCGGCGACGGCGCGGCGCAACGTCGGATCGCGCAGCCAATGCGCCGAATAAGTCGGCGTCGGCATGAAGCCGCGCGCGAGCTTGTGCGCGCCTTGCGCGCCTGCTTCGTAACGCGCGATGCTCTGGGCGATGCAGTATTCGATCGGCGCGTAGTAGCAGGTTTCGAAATGCAATCCCGGGATGTCCGGCCGGCCGCCCCAGTAGCGGCCGTAGTACGTGTGCGCGTTGCGCAGTCCCAAAGCCATTCCGACGTACTCGCCTTTTTGGCTGGCGACTGCGAGCACGGTATGCCCGGTCATGGTCTGGCCGATCATGTGAAAGAACTCGCGCGTCAGATACGCCATTCCGCCGTGCGCGCGAATCGTTGCGCGATAAAACCGATAGCACACGTCCCAGAGCTCGCTCGAGATCGCCGCGCCCTGCAGTACCTCGACGGTGACGTCCGCTTCGCTCAGGCGCTTGCGCTCGCGCCGAATGTTGTAACGCTTGTGCGACGTCATTCCACTCAGGAAATCCTCGAAATCCCTGTAGCCCGGATTGGACCAGTGGAACTGGCAGCCGGTGCGCGCGAGCAGGCCGTGCTTCGTCAGGAGGTCGAGATCGGTTGTCGCGGGGAAAAGCCAGTGCAGCGAAGACGCCTCGGTCGCGTCGGCTACCGCCCTTGTCGCGTCGATCAGGAGCGCGGCGATCTCGTCACGATCCGGTTCGCTGACCATCAGCCGTCTGCCCGTGGCCGGGGTGAACGGCACGGCGGCGACCAGCTTCGGGTAGTATTCGCGTCCACTGCGCGCGTACGCGTCTGCCCAGGCCCAGTCGAAGACATACTCCCCATAGGAATGGTGCTTGAGGTATAGCGGTACCGCGCCGATCAGGCGGGACGTGTCTTCGGCGTAAACGGTGATGTGACGTGGTTCCCATCCGCTGTCGCCGCCCACGCATCCGGCACGCTCGAGGGCGAGTAGGAACTCGTGCTGCAAAAAGGGGTCGTTCCCCGCGAGCGAGTTCCACTGGTCGCTGGGTACGGACTCCAAATTTGGCTGTACGGTTACACGCATAGCGTCGGTACCGACGGCGACAGTTTATCTCCGGCGGCGGTCAACGGACCGTGAATTCGCGCGTTTCGCTTCTTCATGCTTCGCGTTTCGGCTCATCAAATATACCGTGATCCTGCCGCGCCAGGGCCGCGCACATGACCGGCGCCATCATACCGTCAAACCCGCCGGCGGCGGTCCGGTGCAGTCGCAGGCTCGTCGTCGATGCGCATCCGGACAGACTGCTCGGGAGATTGCGCTGGTACC
>JBGPCS010000254.1:0-4786 GCA_041481875.1 Sulfurifustaceae bacterium | reverse complement strand
TTCGTCGGCACGAAGCGCCAAGCACAGGACATTGTCGGCGAGGAAGCGACGCGCGCCGGGTGTCCGTACGTGAACGACCGTTGGTTGGGCGGCATGCTCACGAACTATCGCACCGTGCGCAAGTCGATCGAGCGGCTGAAATTGCTCGAGACCACGCTTGCCGATGACGTCAGCAGACAGAAGTTATCGAAGAAAGAAATACTCAATCTCGAACGCGAACGGCTGAAGCTCGAGCGCAGTCTCGGTGGGATCAAAGACATGCCGGGGTTGCCGGACGCGCTGTTCGTCATCGACGTGGGACACGAATACATCGCGGTCGCGGAAGCGAACAAGATCGGCATTCCGGTGGTCGGCGTGGTCGACTCGAATTGTAAACCCGACGGCGTCGATTACGTTATTCCCGGCAACGACGACGCGATCCGGGCGATTCGGCTGTATGCGCAGGCCGCCGGCGACGCGGTGCTCGAGGGGCGCAGCCAAGTGGAATTCGTCGAGATCAAAGACGACGAAGATTTCATCGAGCTCAAAGAGGAGACGGTGAAAATAAAGATGGCGCCGCGGCGGCGCGCGCCCGTCCCGGGCGCCAATACGGCGGACGGCGCTGAAGCTCCCAAGCTCGCGACGCCGCCCGCTAAGCGCCCGCCGCGCGGGCGAGCGCGCCCCGACACCAAGACCGCCGTCGCCGAAGACGACGGGGCGGAGTAGTGAAATCAACGACGCCGAGCTTCAAGACTTTCGGCCGAGTGGAGCGAGCATGAGCATTTCGGCGGCACAGGTGAAGGAACTGCGCGAACGCACCGGGCTTGGCATGATGGAATGCAAGCAAGCGCTGAGCGAGACCGGCGGCGATATGGAAGCGGCGGCCGATCTGCTGCGCAAGCGCGCCGGCGCGAAAGTCGAGAAGAAGTCCGGGCGTATCGCCGCGGAGGGCGTCATCGGTCTCAGCATCAGCGCCGACCGCAAGCTCGCCGCGATCGTCGAGGTCAACTGCGAGACCGACTTCGTGGCCAAGGGCGACAACTTCTCCGCGTTCGCGAACGCAGTCGCGGCCGTGGTCGCGATGCGCGATCCCCCCGATGTCGACGCGCTGTACCTTCTGTCGATCGGCCCGGGCACGGAGACGGTGGCCCAGGCGCGCGAGGCGCTGGTGACGAAGCAGGGCGAAAATGTCGGCGTACGCCGTTTTGTCCGCTACGCCACGGCCGCGGGACACGTCGGTGCGTACGTACACGGCACGCGTAAGATCGGCGTGCTAGCGGAGCTCCAGGGCGGCGATGAAAATCTCGGGAAGGATATTTCCATGCAGATCGCCGCGAGTAGACCGGAATATTTATCGCGCGACCAGGTGCCACTCAGCGCGGTCGAAAAAGAGAAAGAGATATTCGCGGCGCAGGCCGCCGCGAGCGGCAAGCCGGAAGAGGTTGTCGAGAAGATGGTTGCCGGCCGGGTCAACAAATACCTGAACGATGTCACGCTACTCGGACAAGCATTCGTGAAGGACCCCGACGTGACCGTCGAGAAACTGCTGAAGTCCGCCGGCGCGAAGGTGGCGCGGTTCGCCCGCTTCGAGGTCGGCGAGGGCGTCGACAAGAAGAAAGACGATTTCGCCGCCGAGGTGATGGCTCAGGTTAAGAGCAAGTAAGCGAACCGGCCTGTTACCGGTTCAAGTATTTGGAGGTCCGACAGCGTTGGTCCGCATGATGACACCGAAAGGTTTTCGGTCGTGACCGCCAAGGAGCGCTCGGTTCTCGCTTACCGACGAGTACTGCTCAAATTGAGCGGCGAAGCGCTCATGGGGCCGGACGCTCATGGCCTGAACCGCGCGGCGATCGACCGCATCGCCCAGGAGCTGAAGACGGCGCTCGCGACCGGCGTGCAAATCGCGGTGGTCGTCGGCGGCGGCAACATCTTCCGCGGCGTCGCGCCGGCGGCGGAAGGCATGGATCGCGCGTCCGCGGATTACATCGGCATGCTCGCGACGGTGATCAATTCGCTCGCGCTGCAGGACGCGCTCGAGCGGTTCGGCGTGGCGGTGCGCGTTCAGTCGGCGTTGCGCATGGATCAAGTCGTCGAACCGTACGTGCGCCGCCGCGCGATCCGGCATCTGGAGCAAGGTCGCGTCGTCATCTTCGCGGCCGGCACCGGCAATCCGTTCTTCACCACCGACACGGCGGCGAGTCTGCGCGCCGTTGAAATCGGCGCCGATATCGTGCTCAAAGGCACGAAAGTCGACGGGGTATACGATCGCGATCCGATGACGCATCCGGACGCGAAGCGCTATCAGGAGATCAGCTACAATCAGGCGCTCGCCGAGCGCTTGGAAGTGATGGACGCTACGTCCATCGCGCTTTGCCGCGATCAGAATTTGCCCGTCCGCGTGTTTAATATGAACAAGCCGGGGAACTTCTTGCGTATCTTGCACGGAGAACCCGAGGGCACATTGCTGAAGGGGTAACGTCATGACGCAATCGTCGGATCAAATCAAGAAAGACGCCGAAGCCCGCATGGCAAAGTCGCTTGAGGCGCTCAAGACCGAGCTCGGCAAGATTCGCACCGGCCGAGCACACCCGGGGCTGCTCGAGCACGTCCGCGTCGATTACTACGGCGCGAAGACGCCGCTCAATCAGCTCGCCAATATCAGCGTCGCCGACGCACGCACGCTCACCGTCACGCCGTACGACAAGGCGGCGCTGAGCGCCATCGAGAAAGCGATTCGCGATTCCGATCTCGGGCTGAACCCCGCCGCCGCCGGGCAGACGCTGCGCGTGCCGTTGCCGGCGCTGACGGAAGAGCGCAGGCGCGAGCTGACGAAGCACGTGCACAAGGAGGGCGAAAGTGCCAAGGTAGCGATTCGCAACGTGCGCCGCGACGGCAATCAACATCTGAAAGAGCAGCTAAAGAAGAAGACCATCAGCGAGGACGACGATAAACGCGCCGAGGACGCCATCCAAAAGATGACCGACCGTTTTATCACCGAAGTCGACAAGCTCATCGCCGCCAAAGAGAAGGAGATCATGCAGGTGTAGTTGCATGATGTCCCCATGCCGCCATGACCCCTCGCGAGCCGCGTGACGCCGGCGCCGGAA
Source organism: Sulfurifustaceae bacterium (assembly GCA_041481875.1). GTDB lineage: Bacteria > Pseudomonadota > Gammaproteobacteria > Acidiferrobacterales > Sulfurifustaceae > JACQFZ01. The sequence continues at coordinate 1,700 of JBGPCS010000254.1, read as the reverse complement.
AAATTCCGCGCCACGTCGCGATCATCATGGACGGGAACGGTCGCTGGGCGCGAAGCCGCGGATTACCGCGCGTCGCCGGACATCGTAAAGGCCAGGAGCGCGTGCGCGAGCTGGTCGAGACGGCGGGTGAGAGCGGCGTTCAATATCTGACGCTGTTCGCTTTTTCCAGCGAGAACTGGCAGCGCCCGGCGCAAGAGGTCTCGATGCTGCTCGATTTGTTTCTCGCGGCGCTCGATCAGGAGGTCGCGCGGCTCCATGAGAAGAACGCGCGCTTTCAAGTGATCGGTGACGTCGCGCGTTTCGGCGAGAAGATCGTCGAACGCATTCGCGCCGCGGAGGAACTGACGCGCGCGAACACGGCGCTGACGCTGACGATCGCCGCCAACTACGGCGGGCGCTGGGATATCGCTCGAGCCTGTGCCGACGTTGTGCGCGAGGTGCAAGCCGGCGCCCTCGCGGCGACCGATATCTTGCCCGCGACGATCGAGCGGCATCTCACGACGCGCGGCATTCCCGAGCCGGATCTCTTCATTCGAACCGGAGGAGAGCAGCGCATCAGCAATTTCCTGCTTTGGCAATTGGCGTACACCGAGCTCTACTTTACCGAGGTTGCGTGGCCGGACTTCGACCGCGATCAATTCGCGACCGCGTTGGCGGCTTACGCGGCGCGCGAACGGCGCTTCGGTTTGACCGGCGAGCAACTCGAGACGGCGCGGAATGCTTAAGCAGCGCATGGTTACGGCGATACTGCTGATCGCGCTGCTGCTGGTGGCGCTGTTCGTACTTCCGTCACTCGGCGTCGCGGTGTTATTCGGAACCTTCGGCGTGGTCGCGGCGTGGGAATGGGGTGGACTGTGCCGATGGCGCCGTGCCGCCCGCGTCGGGTACATCGTGATCTTCGTGGCGGTCGGTGCCGCGCTATTGATGGTGGTACGCGAGGATCGGGCTATCGCAGCTGTCGTTTTCGGGGTCGCCGCGTTATGGTGGTTGCTCGTTCTAGTTGTCCTGGTCCGCGGCGCGAACGACATCTTTCGGTCCAATGCCGGGCGCTGGGTTGCGGGAATCCTTACGCTGGTTCCGGCCTGGGTGGCGGTTAGCTTTCTTCACGGCGCCGACTCCGATCGGCCGTTACTGCTTTTATGCTTGTTGCTTGTGATCGGTTTCGCGGATGCGGCGGCTTACGCCGTAGGCCACGTATTCGGTCGAACCAAGCTCGCCCCAACGATCAGTCCGGGTAAAACGGTGGAGGGTGTGATCGGTGGTGTCATCACGGCAATGTTGCTTGGCTATGTTTGTGGGACAATGATTTGGCATCTACAAGGCGCCCGCCTCGGCATCTGGATCGGGTTGGCTATTGGCGCCATGTTGATTTCGGTGGTCGGCGATCTCGCTGAAAGCAAAATGAAGCGCCTCGCCGGCGTTAAGGACAGCGGCGGTTTGCTGCCGGGTCACGGCGGGGTGCTCGATCGCATCGACGCGTTGACCGCGGCGGCACCGGTATTCGCGCTCGGCTGGCTGGCGGCGTTCGACGCACGCGGATGAACATGTCTGCTATCGATCAACATCAGGAAAGCGAAGGCGTTGCCATTCTCGGTTCGACCGGCTCGATCGGCGCGAGCGCGCTCGACGTCATCGCGCGCCACCCGGAGCGGTTCCGCGTAGTAGCATTGACAGCGAATCGGCAAGTCGATGTCATCTTC
>JBGPCS010000253.1:0-4792 GCA_041481875.1 Sulfurifustaceae bacterium | reverse complement strand
GCTGGCCGCCGGTGATTTTCACCGTCGGCACTTGGTAGCGCTCCGCGACTTCAGCGATCTTGCGCAGCTCCGCCGGCGTCGTCACCCCGCCCCAGATGCGCGGCACGACCGAATACGTTCCGTCTTTCTGAATATTGGCGTGTGCGCGCTCGTTGATGAACCGCGAACGGCTGTCGTCCGCGTATTCGCCGGGCCACGCGCAAACCAGGTAGTAATTGAGCGCCGGCCGGCATTTCTGACACCCGTCCGGTTGCTTCCATTCGAGGAACCGTCTGACGTCGGGCATGGTCTTGAGCTGATTCACGCGTATCGCCTGGCGTACCTCGTCGTGCGTAAATTCCGTGCACGGACACATCGCCTTCTTTTTCTGCGTCGGCGAAACATCGCCGACCGTCGAGGCGAGAATCTGCTCGACCAAGCCGGTGCAGGAACCGCAGGAGCTGGACGCCTTAGTATGTGCTCGCACTTCCTCCAGGCTGAACAACCCCTTCTCGACGATGGCGCGTACGATCGTGCCCTTGCATACGCCGTTGCATCCGCATATCTCGGCGTCGTCCGCCATGGAGGCCACTTTATTCGCCGGCCCGTGGCCCGAGTCACCGACATGCGCTTGGCCGAAAAGAAGCTGCTCACGCAGCTCGGTGACGTCGGTTCCGTCGCGCAGCAATTGGAAATACCACGGTCCATCGACGGTATCGCCGATCAGCACGCTCCCGCAGATGCGGTTGTCGCGCAGCACGAGCTTCTTGTACACGCCGCGCGAGGCGTCCTCGAATACGAGCGACTCGCTCTCGGCGTCGCCCTGGAAATCGCCGGCCGAGTAAACCTCGATGCCGGTGACCTTGAGCTTGGTCGCGGTCAGGGAACCTTCGTACCGTGCGGAGCCGGTGCGCGCGAGATGATTGGCGCAGACTTTCGCTTGTTCGAACAACGGCGCGACCAAACCGTACGTTGCGCTGCGGTGCTCGACACACTCGCCGACAGCGTAGATCGCCGGATCGAACGTCTGCAAGGTATCGTTAACGACGACGCCGCGCTTGCAATGCAGCCCGGCGTTCTTCGCGAGCTCGATGTTCGGCCGTATGCCGACCGACATCACCACCAGATCGGCGGGTATCTCGACGCCGTTCTTGAAGCGCACGCCGCGCACGCGAGCGTCGCCGAGTATCGCCTCCGTCTGGTGCTCGAGCAGGAAGCGCAGCCCGCGTTGCTCCAGCGCCCGCTGCAACAGCCCCGCGGCCGGCGCATCGAGCTGGCGCTCCATTAGCGTCGCGAGCAAATGAACCACACTGACGGTCATGCCGCGCTTCGCCAGCCCGTTCGCGGCTTCGAGCCCGAGCAGGCCGCCGCCGATGACGACGGCATTGCGTCCGCCGCCGCCAGCCGCCGCCAGCATGCGATCGACGTCGCCGATATCGCGGAAGGTGACGACGCCCGGGAGATCCTTACCCGGCAACGGCAGCATGATCGGCATCGAGCCGGTCGCCAGCAGTAAACGATCGTAGCGCTCGATCGTCCCGTCGGCCGCCGCCACGGTCTTCTTCCGGCGGTCGATGGCGATCACTTGCTTGCCGGCGTGCAGTCGGATGTTTCGATCGGCGTACCAACCGACGTCGTTCAGCATGATGTCGCGGACCGCCTTCTCGCCGGCGAGGACCGGTGACAGCAAGATCCGGTTGTAGTTGCCGTGCGGCTCGGACCCGAAGACCGCGATTTCGTAGAGATCCGGGGCGAGTGCGAGCAGCTCCTCCACCGTGCGCATTCCGGCCATTCCATTGCCGACGACAACCAAACGCAGGCGCGTCAACGCGACGCTCCGCAATCGTCCACCGATAGTTCGGCCGGGAGTGTGTTTGGTACGCTCGCGCACATAGCGCACCGGCCCACCGGCGGGTACGCATTGGTGCTTTCAATCTTCACCACATTCTCCTTGCAACGCGTTACGGCCCGCGAGCCTCCTGCCACGGAACCACGTCAACTCATCAGCAACGCTTAGCAATCCACATGCCAGCTACAGTCAAGAAAAAAAGGCGGAGATTGTCCGAGAAAACGCGAAGTGAAATCCGAAAGACTCGGCGCGCATGAACCACTCGGGTGCAGTCGCGCGTCGCGCTGCTTCATTCACGCGCAACACGTGCTCGCGAGGAACTCTATTCGCCGACGTGCAGCAACTGTCCGCGACGGCGGACCGAGTGGAAACAGTAGAGGAAGACGGCCACACCCAGCGCGAGATAAATGACGTTCAGCGAAATAGCGCGGAGCAGAAAATCCGTGCGGAACGTGTGCTCGAACAATAGCGCTCGCATGCCCTCGAAGACGTGCGTCGAGGGGAGCAGGTATGCGATGGCGCGCAACCACGGAGGCAGCACGCTCGCGGGATAGTACACCGCGCTGATCGGCTGCAGGATGAAGACCGCGCCCCAAGCGATGTTCTCGGCCCCCAACCCATGCCGCATCACGATGCCGGCCATAATGAGTCCGATCGCCCAGCCCATCACAATGAGACTCGTAAAGAACGCGATCAGCGGCAGACCGAGACTGAAAATGGAGTAGTTGAACACGGGAATCGCGATCAGCGCGGCGCCACCGACGGCGATGAGCGTGCGTATCAGACTCATCGTGAGCAGCGCGGTTACCATCTCCCACGGCCGCAGGGGACTGACGAAGAGTTGCCCGAGGTTACGCGAATACATCTCCTCGAGGAACACCAGCGAAACGCCGAGCTGCCCGCGAAACAGCACGTCCCACAAGAGCACCGCCGAGATGAGAACACCGGCCGCCTGCGCGACCCACGAACTGGTGTTGACCAGAAACAGCGTAATGAACCCCCACAAGATCATTTGCACCGTCGGCCAATACACCAGCTCCAAGACCCGCGGCCACGATCCCCGCAGCAGATAAAGATGACGCAGAACGAGCGCGCCGATACGGCGCAGCGCAGCGACGATCGGGCGTGCGGCCGTGCCGCTCATTCCGCCACCCGGTTTGCCGCGATGGCGCCGTCGCGCGCGCGCGCAATATCGATGAACACTTCCTCCATGTTGTCGCGCCCATAGCGCTTAAGGAGCTGCTCGGGCGTGCCCCGATCGACCAATTTTCCCGATCGCAGCATGAGCACGTGATCGCACATGCGCTCGACTTCGGTCATGTTATGCGAAGCGAGGAGCAAGGTCGCGCCGGTCCGATCGCGGTAGGCTTCCAAATACAATCGCACCCAATCGGCGGTGTCGGGATCGAGCGAAGCGGTCGGCTCATCGAGCAATATCAGCTCCGGATCGTTGAGCAGCGCTTTCGCGAGAGTGACGCGCGTCCTCTGGCCGGATGACAAATCCCCGTACGGTCGGCGCAGCAACGCGCCGATATCGAACGCTTCGGCAAGACGTCGTATGTGCGCGGTGAGATTGGGCACGCCGTACAACAGCCCGTATACCCGCAGATTCTCGGCAACCGTCAACCGCCGCGGAAGATCGACGTACGGCGATGAAAAGTTCATGCGCGGCAGCACGCGATAGCGGTTGCGTATCATGTCGACGCCGAAGACTTGAATCTGCCCGCGATCGGGCAGCAGCAGGCCGAGAAGCATCGCCAGCGTCGTGGTTTTACCCGCGCCGTTGCCTCCGAGCAGCGCCGTGGTTTGGCCGCGCGCCACGTCGAACGTAACGTCGCTCACTGCGATAACCTCGCCAAAGCGTTTACTGACCTGGCGAACCACGATGGCGCTTTCGGGCATAGCGCAGAGCGTAACGCAGGAGGGAACCAATGTCAGCGGCGCCGCGTCACTCGATGGCGGCGTCTCTGTGCTAAATTACCGCGCTCGTTGAAACCTGGAAGACAAGGAAGCCGACATGGTGAACAAAATAGCGCTACTGGTGACAGCGGGTCTCGCCGCGTGGTTCAGTGCGACGACATTCGCGGCCGACACCACGATCATTTGGCACGGACATTCGGCGTTCGAGATCGTCACGCCAAACGGCAAGGTGCTGATGATCGACCCCTGGCTCAAGAATCCGAGCAACCCGAACGCTAAGAACGGCAAGGACCCGCTCGCGTCCGTCGCAAAGCTCGACTACATATTGCTCACGCATGGACATTTCGATCACGTCGGCGACGCCGTCGCGCTCGCGAAGAAAACCAAGGCACGCCTCGTGACGAACTTCGAGCTCGGGACCAATCTAGCGAAGCTGCAGGGATACCCGAAAGAGCAAATGGGCCTCGATACGCTGATGAACATCGGCGGCGAAATCACCCTCGCCGACGGCGAGGTGACGGTGGCGTTAACGCCGGCGATCCATTCGAGCAGCGTGAGCGATCCGTTTGCCGGCGAAAGAGATCCCGACGTGGTATACGGCGGCAATCCCGCCGGCATCGTGCTGCGCATCAAGGACGGGCCCACGATCTATCACACCGGCGACACGGCGTTCTTCAAGGACATGTCGCTGATCGGCGAAATGTACGCACCCGACGTCGCGCTGATCAATATCGGCGGACATTTCGGCATGGACTCCCTCATGGCCGCGCGCGCGGCTAGAACGGTGCAGGCAAAGCTCGCAATTCCGCATCACTTTGGAACCCTACCGGTGTTGACGGCGGACGCGAAGCAATTCGTCGAAGAGCTGGAGAAGCGAGGCGTCGCGCACCGGGTGATGCAGCCCGGCTCGAGCATTCAATTCAGAGGCGTCAAGTTGGTGAAGAACTAGTCGGTATCGGGCACGTCGCTTTCCGTTCGAACGTGCATCGCACCGCGTACTGCCGCCGCGAGCACGAGACACGAACGCCACGGCGCGGCGGGCGG
>JBGPCS010000252.1:0-4822 GCA_041481875.1 Sulfurifustaceae bacterium | reverse complement strand
GGCGTCGTTGAGCAGCTTTGCGCACTTCTCGACGCGCAGACAGGGGGATAAACAGCCCCGACGGCACGTCACGACGCGCGCATATGGGTAATAAGCGGAAGAGGGTTGAAAAAGCCCATCGCAGGACTCATTCAGTGCCCGCATAATAGCGCCGCCGGCACACACATATAATTCGCCGGCGTAACCCCGATTCATCGAGCTGGAGGTCGAGATGCGACGCTTCCGTTGGACGATTTTACTCGCCGCCGCGCTGTCCGGATGCGGCTACAACACATTGCAGCAAACTGACGAGCAGATTAACGCCAGCTGGTCCGAGGTCCTGAATCAGTATCAGCGCCGCGCCGACCTCGTGCCGAATCTGGTGAACACGGTGAAGGGGTTCGCAGCGCAAGAGAGCCAGATACTACTCGGTGTGACCGAAGCGCGTGCGAAAGTCGGCTCGATTCAAGCGACACCGGCACTCGTCAACGATCCCGCGGCGTTCCAGCGCTTCGTCGCCGCGCAAGGTCAACTGACGTCCGCGCTGTCGCGATTGCTGGTCGTCGCGGAGAACTATCCGCAGCTAAAGTCCGATGCCAATTTCCGCGACCTGCAGGCGCAGTTGGAAGGAACCGAGAACCGTATCACGGTCGCACGCAATCGCTACATCAAGGCGGTCCAGGACTACAACGTCACGGTCCGTTCGTTCCCGAGCAACCTGACGGCGATGATGTTCGGCTTCAAAACGAAGCCGAACTTCACGGTGGAAAACGAGCGCGAGATCGCCAAGCCCCCCACGGTCGATTTCGCAGCGCCGAAGACACCCGCTCCGCCGCCGGCCCCCGCGACTGCGCGCTGAGTCAGTGTGCACCGCGCCATGATGCAGCGCGCTTACAGATGGCGGCGTGTACTCGTACTCGCCGCCCTGTGCGCGTTCGGCGCCGTCGTCGTCGCAGACGTTGCGATTCCGCCGTATCGCGCGCGCGTAACCGATCTCACCAACACGCTCACACCGGCGCAGCGCCAGAGCCTCGAACAGGAACTCGCGCAATTCGAGGCGCGCAAGGGCTCGCAAATCGCCGTGCTGGTCCTCCCAACCACCGAGCCCGAGGCAATCGAGCAATACGGCATCCGCGTCGCCGAAGCATGGAAACCCGGGCGCAAGAAGGTGGACGATGGCGTCATACTCATCGCCGCCCTCAAGGACCGGAAGATACGCATAGAGGTCGGATACGGCCTGGAAGGCGCGATTCCCGATGCGGTCGCCAAACGCGTGATCGCGGAAGTCATCGTCCCGTTCTTCAAGCAGGGCGACTACTACGGCGGCATCCGCGCCGGGGTGCAACGCCTCATGCGGCTCATCGATGGCGAAGCGCTGCCGCCAGCCCAGGCGCGCGACCTCGGGTGGTCGCGGGTGGAGCATTTGTTGCCGTTTATTTTCATCGGCGTGTTCGTTGTCGGCGGATTTCTGCGCGCGATCATGGGACGTCTGCTCGGCGCCGCCACCGCCGGCGGGATCGCGAGCGTGGTCGCATGGTTCTTGGTGGGATCACTCTTGGCGACGCTGGGTCTCGGCGTTTTGGTTTTCCTGTTCGCCCTGTTGCTCGGTCTGCCGAGTCGCGGCGGATATGGCGGCTGGAACAACCGTAGTGGCGGCTTCGGCGGCGGAAGTTTTGGCGGTGGTGGGGGTTTCAGCGGCGGTGGCGGTGGAGGATTCGGCGGCGGTGGCGCTTCCGGCTCATGGTAATGGACTTCAAACGCCTACTGCGACACTTGATCACGCCGCGCTGGCGCGCCCGGCACGTGTTTCCCCCTTCCTCGCTCCGCGCGATCGAGGCGGCGACTGCGAAGGCCGAAACGACCCATCGCGGGCAGATCTGCTTCGCGGTCGAGGCCGCGCTCGCAATCACGCCGCTCCTACGCGGGCGCTCGGCGCGCCAACGCGCGCTCGACGTTTTCGCGCAGCTTCATGTATGGGACACGGAACACAACAACGGCGTGCTGATTTACTTGCTCCTCGCGGATCGACGCGTCGAGATCCTCGCCGACCGCGGAGTACATGCGCGCGTCGGCGCGCAGTCGTGGGAACACATTTGCCGGCACATGGAGCAGGCGTTTCGCGAAGGCCGATTCACGCAAGGCGTCATCGATGGCATCGAGGCCGTCAGCGAGCATCTAGGGCGCCACTACCCACCCTCCTCGGGCCAACCGAGCAACGAGCTGCCCGACCGACCAGTCCTGCTCTAGCGCGTAAATAAATTTCGACACTACATATTGTGCTTTTCGGTGTCGGCCGGTACATTTAGTTGCGTTACCCTTCCTCAGTGACAAAAAGTCGGGAGACGGTGAAGGTTGACCGCGAGCCAGGTCTTCTCAGGCGATTCACGCGTAATGCACACCATTGCGCGTTACCTGGAAACCCTTCGCGACGCGGTCGACGGTGACGAGCTCCACGGCGTCATCGCTCGAACGCTCCGGCAGCATTCCCGCAAAGGTCCCCCCGGCCCCGATTACTTGATCGACCTCTACGGGCAACTCGACGCCTACGCACGCGACGCCCTATCGCTGCCGAGCATGCGCATTCGCGCGAGGCTGCTGCAACAACACATCGCCCCATACATTGCGGACCTGAGGACGGACCGGTTGCGCGGCACGACCACCTCGCCCATCACCGTAAACGCTCTCAAGGAGGATCCGATTCATAACCCCTCTCCCACCGGGAGAGGGGCAGGGGTGAGGGACGGCGCCAATTTTTCTGAGAAAGCTATTCCTCGCCCTGACCTTCCTCTTGGAGGGGAAAGACTTAATCAGCGCGCGCCCAAATCAGCACTGCCGCAAGCAGCACCCATCGTTTCGCATCCGCACCCGACTTCTCCCGCGCAAAACGCGACGAAAACAGAAACGCGGCGCAACGGCATCACACCGGTCGAAGGAGTGTTAGAGCGTCCCGGCGAAAAAGAACAGGCAGCCGCAAAAAAGCACACCGAGAAATACGAGGAGCTGCTTCGCTCGGAGAAAGACGCGTGGCAAGCAATCTACGGCACCGTGAAAGATTATCAGCGTCTGAAAGAGGCCTGGCTCAAGAGCTTGGACGAGCTCGCACGCCAGCGCGATGCACTCGAAAGCAAGCTGGTAAAAACCAGCGAGCACGTGAGTCAACTCGAAGTGGAGCGCACGAACCTGCGTAGCGAGTTGGAAACCGCACGCGCCGAAAACGCCAAACGCCCGCGCGTCCAATCAATCCCGCGGTTGCTCTCGCGCATCGCCGGCCGCCAAGGATCGATCGCGAAACGCGACGGCTTCGTGCGCAGCCTCGAAGCCGAGATCAAGCGCATCAAACGCTCCGGTGCCCCGCTCGCATTGGGTCTGATCGTCGTCGACAGCCTCGACACGCTGATCGATCGATACGGCGCGGAAGCCGCGGCGGCGGCGCTGCGCTGTTACACCGAGGAAGTCCTGTCGAACTTCCGCGCGTACGATCTAGTCGCCGTCTACGACCGCGACCAATTCGCTGTAATGTTCCCCGACACCTCCAAAGAAGGCGCGCGCCGCGCGCTAGAAAAAGCCTACAAACGCGCCGTCGAAACGCATTTGAGCTACGAAGGCAAAAGCCTGCCGCTGCCGCCCTTCGCAGGAGCGTTAATCACCTATTCCGCGGGCGAAGATCCGACGAAGTTTCTGCAACGCGCGGGTGAGGCGTTGATTAGCGCGCGGGCGAGTGGGAACCGCGGCGTCATGCTGTCGTGAGGGGGTGGGATCGCGCGGTCGCGCGATCTTGTCGAGTATGAAATTAACTTGTGGTGGTTGACCCACGGCAAGTGACTTTTCTTTGCTTGTCCAAAGAAAAGTCACCAAAAGAAAAGACACCCCGGTCGCTGCGCCTCCCCACTTTATTATTTTCCCCTCCCCCGCTTGCGGGGGAGGGTTAGGGAGGGGGCGGTGCCCTGCGCTCCTCACCAACCCCGAGCGCGAGCCGAACTCGCCGGCGCGCAGAAGACAACAGCGCGCGCTCGGGCTCGAACATCGTCTCGCGACAACTCTCGGGGTTGGCTGTGGTGCGCGGCTGGCTCTACGGGGATTTAACTGCAACGGCAACTACAACAAAAAAACCTACGAAACGTTCCGCTATCGTGGTTTCTGTTGTTGTTCCGGGTCCCCGTAGGGCGCGGCTCCGAGCATCGCAGGGTTTGGGCGAAAGCCCGGGCAGGGAGCCCGCTCCGAGACACAGTACAGGGATGTAGTGTGGCTCGGCGCCGGCCCAAACCCGAGAAGCGCAGCGAGCCGTTTGCGCCCTCCGGGGTCGCCTTTTCTCTGGTAGCTTTCTTTTGGCGAGACAAAAGAAAGCTACTTGCGTGTGCTGTACAGGGATGTACGAATTTCGCGGGAGCGCAGGATGCGCGGGAGCGATGTCAACCACCCACAAGTACCGTTCATACATCGACAACGCGCCGAGAGGCGCTCGACTAACCGGTAACGCAGAACCACTCGTGCAACCGAAAGTAATCGCGGTAACCGCCGGCGAGCCCGCCGGCGTCGGGCCGGAGCTGTGCGTACGACTCGGCGCGCAATCACGCGACTTCGCGCTCGTCTTCATCGCTGATCCCCAGGTGCTCCGCGACGCCGCGCGCACGCTCAACATTTCATTCGACCCTAGAGAGTGGTCCGGGCGTGCGGGTGCCAACACCGGCGCATACGTGCTGCCCGTGCGCGCCGCGCGTCCCGCCGTCCCCGGGCGGCTCGATCCGCTGAACGCACCGTACGTGATCGAGACGCTCAACATCGCGGTCGACGGGTGCCTGCGCGGCGAATTCGCCGCGCTCGTCACCGCGCCGGTGCAAAAGAG
>JBGPCS010000251.1:0-4834 GCA_041481875.1 Sulfurifustaceae bacterium | reverse complement strand
TAATGTTGAGATGGGCATCAGCAACGAGATCTTCCAGAACGAGCGGGATGAAACGGCAAACTGTCAGTTCAAGTCGGTGCCCAATGATTTCCAAAACACCGACGCGATGGACTCCGCCAGTCCCCACGACGCCGCACTGGATGCCACGACGGCGATTCAGCAGTTCGCCAACTTCCAGCGCTTCTCGGCGCCGGCAACCCCGGTGACTTCCTACACCGGCGCCAACGGTGCTGTCAGCTCCGCGTCGATCGCTCGGGGCAAGGCGGTATTCAGCAATATCAGTTGCAACCTCTGCCACACACCCACGTTGACGACGAACCCCAACACCAGCGTCGCGGCACTGGCCAATAAACCGGTCAATGCTTTCTCCGACTTCGCGGTGCATGGTATGGGTCCGGGGCTCGCCGATCGCGTTTCGCAGGGTGGAGCACGGGGCGATGAGTTCCGCAGTGCCCCGCTCTGGGGCGTCGGTCAGCGCATTTTCTTCTTGCACGACGGTCGCACCAAGGACCTGCGTACGGCGATCAATGCGCATAAGAGCGCGGCGAACTCCACGTTCCCCGCCTCGGAAGCCAACGCCGTCGTCGATAAGTTCAATGATCTGAACTTCTTCGACACGCAAGATCTGTTTAACTTCTTGCGCTCGCTGTAAGCAGAGTTAGGTACCACACTTAACGCCGCGGAGAGACTATCTCCGCGGCGTTGCTTTTTTTTTGAAAAAACGTGTTTGGGAAAAACGGATCTCGCAACTGATGTTGGCGAATTATCCTTAAAAAGCTACTCCAGGCCTCGTGTGCCGCCTAGCGAAACGCGCTTGACGAGTTCATGTACGCAGTTACTGTTTCCAAGTTGCATACTGCAACAGATAAGCCCCGTCGAGAACATTTGCCGCTTTTAATTCTAAAGTGACGCACCGTCTTTGGCTTGACTGTACGGGGGTTGCGCTATTAAAGTGCATGCGCTATCGCGGTGAACGGGCCACATTATTACATTACTAATGCGCGAGGGCATGGGAGAGGGAGTGAATTCTGGTCGCTACTTTTCTTTTTCCTCTATTCACTTTTGTTTTATTTTGCTCCCCCATAGAGAGTAACGGCGCTGCCGCACCTATTCCTCGGACGTAAAGAGGGGGGGAAGGCGCGGCGGCAAGTAATACGTGTCGGTGGATATAAGGGTGTCGACAGAGTGGCTAGTTAGCCGTCACTCGTACTTCGCCAGTTCCCCGGTACGCCACAACAATACAAGGAGGACGTATGCAACGTCCAGTTAAACGCACGCTTGTTAGTTTTTCCACAACAGCTTCAATTCTAGTAGTTAGTCTGCTGGTCTCGGCTCCCTCTTACGCAGCTTCCGATCCCGGTGTACGCGGCGGAGCGGCGGGTGCGGGACAAGGGTTCGCGAACTTAACGACGGGTGAGGCGGCGCTTTTCAATGGCGCCGGCAGGGATCAGTTCGAAGAAACCGAGGACGTACCGGGCGAGGGATTAGGTCCGCGCTTCAATCTCGATTCCTGTGTCGGGTGTCATTCGCAACCCGCCTCCGGCGGATCGAGCCCAGCCGTCAACCCGGAAGTTGCAGTTGCCACCGCTCTCGGTGCTCGTAACACGGTGCCCTCTTTCATCACCGCGAACGGCCCCGCCCGTGAAGTCCGCTTCATCAAAAACGCGGACAACACACCCAGTGGCGGCGTACAAGACCTATTCGTCATCACTGGCCGTTCCGATGCACCGGCGAACTGCGCTATCGTGCAGCCGGACTTCGCCACGGCAAACGCCAACAACAACGCCATCTTCCGCATTCCGACGCCGACCTTTGGCAGCGGACTGATGGAAGCGATCAACGATACGACGATCGTGAATAATTTGGCGGCAAACGCGACGGCGAAGGCTAATCTCGGCATCAAAGGAAGAATCAACCGGAACGGCAACGACGGCACCGTCACCCGCTTCGGTTGGAAGGCGCAAAACAAATCGCTCCTGATTTTCGCGGGCGAGGCCTACAACGTTGAGATGGGCATCTCGAACGAGAACTTCACCCAAGATCGAGAAGAAGATCCGAACTGCAAAACGGTTCCCCAGCCCAACAACGTCACCACCATCAATGCCGATGGGACTACCGTTGAGTCCAATATCGTCGACTTCATGGCGTTCATGAAGTTCCTCGATCAGCCGAAACCGGTGACGTCGTACACCGGCGCCAATGGCTTCGTCAGCTCGGCGTCGATCGCAAACGGTCGCACTCAGTTCACCAACGTCGGATGTGCCTTGTGCCATACGCCCAGCTTGACCACGGGTAATTCGTCCACCGGTGCATTGAACAACGTTCAGGCCAATCTCTTCTCTGACCTGGCGGTGCATCACATGGGCGATAACTTGGCCGACGGTATCTCGCAAGGCGGCGCTGGACCCGATGAGTTCCGTTCTGCTCCGCTCTGGGGTGTGGGTCAGCGCATCTTCTTCCTGCATGACGGTCGCACCAAGGATATTCAGGTGGCAATCCGGGCGCATGCGGGCGAGTCCTCCGACACCGTCACCAACACCACCGAGTCGGTCTTCGATCGAGACGTACCCGGGTTCTTCGACCAGAAGTATGATCTGAAGACCACGGAGACCTTCACTGGCTCGGAGGCCAACAAGGTCATCACTAACTTTAATAATCTCAGCGACACGAACCGGCAGGATCTCTTGAATTTCCTGCGTTCGCTGTAAGTTTTCCCGGCTATTGTGAGTTTCCGCGGAGGCTAAACGCCTCCGCGGTTTTTGTTGCCGCGTCTCCACCTCCGTTAACTCGAACCTATCTCAAACTCCCCCGTGTAGGGTGGGTTGAGCGAAGCGAAGCCCGCCAAAATATTGTTTTGTTGGGTTCCGCTGCTCACGCAGCTGCACCCAACCTACATCAGCGGCAATTTCGAGATAGGTTGTCATAAAGGTCGCCTGCCGCACCGAGCATGAACGCCTCGGAGGCAGCCTACGATGGGTTTCGCCTGATAACATCACTGTCGTAAAATTTGCCGGCAGGAGGTGCGGTATGAACATGATTCAAGTCTTACGTTTCATCGTGATGGCGTCGCTGCTGCCGCTGCTGTTGGCCTGCGCATTGAATTCGGAACCACAACCCACGTCAAACGAGTCACCGGCGGTCACGGAACCGGCGGCGCGCACCGTGACGCCGGAACAGGAGCAAGCGGCGGCGGCATCGGCGTATGAAATTTTGTTCGAGAAAATTTACGTCACCGGTAAGACGCAAGTGCCGCGGGTACTGATCCGCACCTCGGACGGCGGCTACGCCTTCGCCGGATATCTCGACATGACCGCAACGGCGGAACAAGTCGTTCCGTCGCGCCGGCGCTTCGCGCTTTGGCTTAACAAGGTCGACCGCGCGGGGACGTTGCAATGGGAGCGCGTATTGACTTCCAAGGTGGTCGGCGGTTCACGTAAAGACGAGGCGTTCACGGTAGTTGAAGCGCGCGACCGAGCTTTGATCGTCGCCGGCGGGGCTTCATCGGACGACATTACCGGCAGACCCATGGGAATCGACGACGATCCCGCGTCGCCGGCACGCATCACCGCGGGACTGATCGTGTGCTACGACAAAAGCGGCGCGGAGCGCTGGCGCAAGATACTAGGAAACTTCCAAAAATTGTCGGCCAATGCGTTTCTTGCCTCGGTCGCCGTTCCCGGCGGCTATGTACTCGCCGGCATCACGACGATCCATCCTCCGTCGGAAGAGGAGCCCGGCGCGCGACGCAAACGAGTTTTGTGGTTGGTGAAAATCGACGACGCCGGCGAATTGCTATGGGAGCGCAAATTCGAAGATCTCGAAATTGAGGCGGACTTTCTGGCGCCAAAGTTAATTCCTGAGACGGACGGCGGCGTCGTGCTTGCGCTTTCGTCTCCCGGATCAACCGCCTCGATCGCGCCCGCCGGCCCCAAGGGCGCCCATGCTCAGAGTCCAACCGGGGCGAACATCCAGCAAGTCGTGGTCGCGCGCTTCGATGAGGCCGGTCGCGAGAGCAAACGCACCGCGTTTACCATGCTGACGAGAACGCCCCTCATCGCCGGGAATGCCGACGGCTATCTCGTGGCCGGCCACTTGCGGAACACGTGGTACGCCATGCTCGACAAGGACCTCAAGCTGCGCTCGAAAGAAATCGCGCCCGAGAGTGTCCGGTTGACCGGTCTGATACCAGAGGCTGACGGCTTCCGCGGCGCCGGAGGATCAATCGCGCCGTCATTCGTTTATGTCTCGTCCGATGGGCGATGGCGCGTCGAGCCGGCGGCACCTTACGTGGATTTGTCGCGAATCGACGATATCGTCAGCGGGGACAAGGCGGGCGAGTTCGCTTATCTTTGGCACGATTTCGAGCGGCGCGAGACGAGGCTGATTAAAATGCGGCCGAAGAAAAACTAGAACCTATCGCAAAATACTCATGTAGGGTGGGTGGAGCGAAGCGCAACCCACCAAGATATTATTTTGTTGGGTTGCGCCGCTAACGCGGCTTCACCCAACCTACATCCGATGCAATTTTGAGATAGGTGTAGAAACGGTTTCGAATTCACTTCGGATGGACGGCGTATGAACTTGATTCGAGTTTTGCGTTTCATCGGGATGGTGTTGCTGTTGCCACTGCTCGCCGTGAGCGCGGAGCCGGAACCCGCAGTCGAGGCGCCCACGGTGGCGCCGAAGCCGCCGGCGAGCGCTCCCGCGACGGAGCCGCCGCCGGCTGCCGATGCGCCCGCGTATGAGACGGTGTTCGAGCAGACTTACACAACGACAATGGTGCAGCAGCCGCGCGCGCTGATCCGCACGTCGGACGGCGGCTACGCCTTCGCCG
>JBGPCS010000250.1:0-4855 GCA_041481875.1 Sulfurifustaceae bacterium | reverse complement strand
CTTCGAGAGGTCCGACGGTTACCTGCGGCTCGTGGTGACGCGCGGCGAAGGACGCCTCGGCATCGATCCGGCATCGTGCGGACATCCGACGGTATTCATCATCGCGGATGAGCTGGAACTGGTGCCGCTCGATGTGCGACGCGACGGTGCGTACGTCATCATCGCGGCGACACGCCGGATCGCGCCCGACGCGCTCGATCCGCGCATCAAGTCGCTCAATTATCTCAACCAGATCCTCGCGCGGATCGAGGCGAACCAAGCGGGCGTGAACGAGGCGATTCTGTTGAACGCCGCCGGGCGCGTGGCCGAGGGGTCAGCGGACAACGTCTTCATCGCGCGCCGCGGCGTACTGACTACGCCGCCGGTTAGCGACGGAGCTCTCGAAGGCGTTACGCGCGAGGCGATCCTCCAGATCGCGCCCGGGCTTGGCTTTGTCGCGCGCGAGGCGAGCTTGGGACGCGAGGATCTTTACACCGCGGATGAATGTTTTCTGACCGGCACCGGCGCGGAGCTGATCCCGGTGCGCGCCGTCGACGATCGCCCGCTGTCCGTTTGCCCGGGACCGATGTTCAGCGCGTTGCGCGACGCATTTCGCGCGCTAGTCGAGCGCGAAACAGCGACGACACAACGATAAAATAACGCATGATCGAAAAATCTTCCGCCGCATCGTTCGCCGCCGAGTGGATCGCCTCCTGGAACGGTCATGACCTCGACCGCATCTTGTCGCACTACGCCGACGATTTGGAGTTTACTTCTCCGCTCATCGTTCGACGGCTGGGTGAACCGTCGGGTCGACTCAGAGGCAAGCAGGCGGTGGGCGCGTACTGGGCCAAGGGTTTGGCGCGCCGCCCCGATCTGACCTTCGAGCTTCGCGCCGTCTTTCGCGGCGTCGGCAGCCTCGTCATCCACTACCGGGATGTCGACGGCTTGAACGCCTGCGAGCACTTCGAATTCAATGCAGCAGGTAAGGTTGTAAGATCATCCGCGCATCACGAGTAGACGCATGACCGACTATCGCTACCGGCTCGTCAACGTTTTCACCGTCGCGGGCGGAAAATTCTCCGGCAACCCGTTATGCGTGTTCGAGGACGCCCGCGGCATGGACGACGCCACGATGCAGGCGCTCGCGCTGCAGTTCAATTTGTCGGAGAGCACGTTCCTGTTGCCGAGCGACAGCGCCACCGCCAGAGTGCGCATCTTCACGCCCGCCTACGAGATGCCCTTCGCCGGCCATCCGACGCTTGGGACGGCACACGTTGTGCGGGCCCTTGGCGCTGCGGGTGACGCACTCACGCTCGAAACAAATGCCGGGGTCATCGCCGTTTCCGGAAAGGACGACACTTGGACGTTGCGGGCGAACGCGCCGACGTGGCGCCCTGTCGATGCGAGCCGCCAGCAGCTCGCCGACATGCTCGGCGTCGCAACGGACGAAGTCGGGGAGCCGCCTCTGTGGGTAAACGCCGGCGCCGAGCAACTGGTCGTTCCGCTCGCGACAGCCGACGCGGTGTCGCGCTGTCGACCCGTCGCCGAGGTGCTCGCGCGATATGGCCGACTGAATCCGACGCGTTGCATGGTTTACGTTTGGGCAACCGCCGGCGCGCACGACATCCGCGCTCGTTTCTTCTTTCTCAAAGGAAGCTCGATCGTGGAAGATCCGGCGACGGGATCGGCTTGCGCGAACCTCGGCGGTTGGTTCGTCGCGACGCGCGCGCCACTGCCGCTCTCTCGCGACGTATACCAAGGCGATGCGGTCGGGCGTCCGTCACGCCTTGGACTGCACGTCGACGCGCAGCAGCGGATCTTCGTCTCGGGAGAAGTGATTGAGATCGGCGGCGGCGGCGTTCGGATCTAACTCACCGATTCCCTACGCAGCGTTACCATCGAATACGCCGGCACTTGCTCTGGCGCAGTGACGATAATGAACGACTAGACGCTCTCGTTTTTGTCCGGCGGCCTGCGCAAACGGATATGCAGTTCGCGTAGCTGCGTTTCATCCACGGGACTCGGCGCGGAAGTCATCAGATCGGACGCCTTCTGCGTCTTCGGGAACGCGATCACGTCGCGGATCGAGTCGGTTCCGGCCATGAGCGCGGCGATGCGATCGACGCCAAAGGCGATACCGCCGTGCGGCGGTGCGCCGTACTTGAGCGCCTCCAGCAGGAAACCGAATTTTGCTTGCGCTTCCTCGGCATCGATGCCGAGTGTCGCGAACACACGGCTCTGCAGCTCGGTGCGGTGTATACGGATCGAACCGCCGCCAATCTCCGATCCGTTCAGCACCATATCGTAGGCGCGCGCCTTTACGTTCGCCGGATCTTTGTCGACCAGCGCCTCGTCCTCGGATTTCGGCGCGGTGAACGGATGATGCAGCGCCGCCCAACGCTTCGCGTCCGCGTCGTATTCGAACATCGGGAAATCGAGCACCCACAGCGGCCGCCAGCCGGTTGCGGTCAACGCCAAATCCCGCCCGAGCGCGAGGCGCAGCGCTCCGAGCGAATCGTTGACGACCTTGGAGCTATCCGCGCCGAAGAAAATGAGATCGCCGTTTTGCGTGCCGGTGCGCCCAAGGATTCCCGCGATCGCGCCATCGGCCAGAAACTTGAGGATCGGCGACTGCAATCCCTCGCGCCCGCGCGCGGCGTCGTTCACCTTGATGTAGGCCAGGCCCTTCGCGCCGTATAGACCCACGAACGCCGTGTATTGATCGATCTGGCTGCGCGGCAGCTCGCCCCCGCGCGGCACGCGCAACGCCGCGACGCGACCGTTCGCCGCGTTCGCCGGCCCGGCGAACACTTTGAACTCCGCATCCTTCACGAGATCGGCGACGTCGACCAGCTCAAGCGGATTGCGCAGATCCGGTTTGTCGGACGCGTAGCGCCGTATCGCATCGGCGTGGGAAATACGCGGGAACGGATTCGGCAGATTCACATCAAGCACTTCCTTGAAGAGCCGCCGGATCATCTCCTCCACCAGCGTCGTCACACCCGTTTCGTCCAGAAACGATGTTTCGATATCGAGCTGAGTGAACTCCGGTTGCCGGTCCGCGCGCAGGTCCTCGTCGCGGAAACAGCGCGCGAACTGATAGTAGCGCTCGAAACCCGCCATCATGAGGATCTGCTTGAAGAGTTGCGGCGACTGCGGCAGCGCGAAGAAGTGGCCGGGATGCGTGCGCGACGGTACGAGATAGTCGCGCGCTCCCTCGGGCGTCGATTTCGTCAGCATCGGCGTCTCGATTTCGGTAAATCCGCGTTCTTCCAGGAAACGGCGGAGCTGCTGCACGATGCGGTGACGGAGGCGAAAATTTTTCTGCATGCCATCTCGCCGCAGATCGAGGTAGCGATACTTCAGGCGTACCGATTCGTTGACATCAGTTTCGCCGAGCTGGAACGGCAAGGGATCCGCGCGGTTCAACACCTCGATGGAGTGCGCGATGACTTCGACCGCGCCGGTCTTGAGCGCCGGGTTCTCCGTGCCGGTCGGGCGCCGGCGCACTGCGCCGATCACGCGTAACACGTATTCGCTTCGCACGCCTTCGGCGACGGCGAAGGTTTCCTTGCGGTTGGGATCGCACACGATTTGCACAACGCCTTCGCGATCGCGCAAGTCGATGAAGATCACGCCGCCGTGATCGCGGCGTGTATCGGCCCAGCCGCACAGGGTCACCTCGCGGCCTATCAGCGACGGATCGAGCTCTCCGCAAAAATGCGTGCGCATGGATGAAGATATGGCGATGATTGAACGAAGGGCTAGTTTAACCGCGAAATGTCAGGAAGCGTCCACTCGATCGGCCGTAGTTGCTTCTTTTCTTGCCTCCGGCAGAACCGATCCGACGGACAGAACCATGCGTAGCGCCTCCTCGACGGACATCTCGAGCTCCACCATTTCGCGACGTGGGATGACGAGCATGAAACCGGAAGTCGGATTCGGGGTCGTCGGAACGTACACATTCACCGTCTCGCAACCGATACGGGCATCGATCTCGGCCGCGCCGGTGCCGGTCAGAAACGCCAGTGTCCACATGCCGGCGCGGGGGTATTGCACCAGCACGACCCGGCGGAACGACTTACCGCTACCGCTGAAGATTGTCTCGGTTAGCTTCTTTACCGAGCTGTAGATCGTTCCCACGAGGGGAATCCGGTTCAACACCTGTTCGCCCAAACGGAACAATTGCCGGCCGAAAAGATTGGTAACGATCATGCCGGTCCCGATGACGATAGCGGCGGTCAGCAATATACCGAGGCCGGGAATCCGCACATCCGGGCGCAGCGTCTGCGGCAACAACAACAGGCTCTGGTCCATCGCGTCCACGAGGAACTTGATGATGAGAAGGGTAACCCCGAGCGGCACCCAAATTAGCAGACCCGCAGCGAGATAACGGCGCAGCGCCGCCATCATCTCAGGCACATCCGCACGCGCCGCCTCCGCAACTGTGCGCCTTCTTGGGCGGTGTCGTGTCGCCTGACTCCGACGACGACTTGTCCGCCTGATCTTTCTTACCCTGATCCTGCTTACCCTGATCCTGCTTGCCCTGATCGGACTTCGAGTCCTTGCGAGGTTTGCTCTTGAAATCGGTCGCGTACCATCCGCTACCCTTGAGCTGGAAACCCGCGGCCGACATCAAGCGTCTAAGCGCCACGCGGCTGCACGCCGGGCATTCCTTGAGTGGAGCGTCGTTCACCTTTTGTATGGCTTCGAGGAGGTGACCACACTCATCACATTTGTATTCATAGATCGGCATAACAATTCCTCCGTAGCCTTTCGGTGCCGCCAAAAAAGTCCGACGCGCCGATCGCGCAGTTAGTCGCATTATAGCGGTTCGCAGGTGAAACTAATGCATTACCGTCCAAGCGCTTAG
>JBGPCS010000249.1:0-4860 GCA_041481875.1 Sulfurifustaceae bacterium | reverse complement strand
GGGCGAGTTGCAGCAATTGGTCGCGAAAGCGCAAGCGGCCTGAAGTGGTCCGGGCCGATCGTTAACATCGAGGCTGCCGCTTGGCAGCCTCGCTTTTTGGACCGCCCAAACCGCAACCGCAGATGAACGCAGATAAAAGCGGATCAAAGCGGACAAGGTGGACGCGACGCGACCTTTACTCTGTCCCAATCCTCCGCCGTGTCGTGGGCGAGGCAAGGGTTATGGCTTCCCGCTTCTCTGTTACCATTCGTTTTTATCCGCGTTCATCTGCGGTTTCAAACTCTTATGGATAGACTCATCGTTACCGGCGGTTATCCGCTGCGCGGAGAAATCCGCATTTCCGGCGCGAAGAACGCGGCGCTGCCGGTGCTGGTCGCCTCGCTCCTCACGGCGGATCCGTTGCGCATCGGCAACGTGCCGCATTTGCAAGACATCACCACTACCATGGTACTGCTCGGGCGCATGGGCGTGCGCTTCGTGGTCGACGAGAAAATGGTGATCGAGGCGGACGCCAACCGCGTGACCTCGGTACGCGCGCCGTACGAGCTGGTGAAGACGATGCGCGCGTCGATCCTGGTGCTGGGTCCGCTGATTGCGCGCTTTGGCGAAGCCGAAGTGTCCTTACCCGGCGGTTGCGCGATCGGTTCGCGGCCGGTCAATCTGCACATCAAGGGACTGGAGGCGATGGGCGCCGAGATCCGTCTCGACGGCGGTTACATTCACGCGCGTGCGAAGCGGCTGAAGGGCGCGCGTATCTTCATGGACATCGTGTCGGTCACGGGCACGGAAAACATCATGATGGCCGCGACGTTGGCCGATGGCACCACTGTGATCGAGAATGCGGCGCGTGAGCCGGAGGTCATCGATCTCGCGCAATGCCTAGTCGCCATGGGCGCGCGTATTCGCGGCGCCGGCACCGACGAGATCACGATCGAGGGTGTCGACCGATTGCACGGCGCCGATCACGACGTGATTCCCGATCGCATCGAGACCGGCACCTATCTGGTCGCCGGCGCCATCACCGGTGGGGATGTGCGATTGCGCAACACCCGCCCGGATTTATTGGTGGCGGTGTTGGACAAGCTGCGTGAGGCCGGCGCGCGCGTTGAGTCCGGTCCCGATTGGGTGCGCCTCGACATGCAAGGACGCCGCCCGCTGGCGGTGAATGTACGCACCGCGCCCTATCCCGCGTTCCCGACGGATATGCAGGCGCAATTCGTCGCGCTCAACACCATCGCCGAAGGCACCGGCACGATAACCGAGACTGTATTCGAGAACCGGTTCATGCACGTGCAGGAGTTGCAGCGCATGGGCGCGCAAATCGAGATGAAGGGAACGACCGCGATCGTGCGCGGCGTGGCGAAATTGGTCGGCGCGCCGGTGATGGCGACCGATCTGCGCGCGTCGGCGTGTCTCGCGCTCGCCGGTCTCGTGGCCGAGGCCGAGACGAGCGTCGAGCGCATCTATCACATCGATCGCGGTTACGAATGTATCGAGGAGAAACTCGCTGCGCTCGGCGCACGTATTCGACGCGTGCCCGGCCCGCGCTCGGCCGCCGCCGAGTACCGGGCCGCAGCGGGCGGCAAGGACGGCTGACATGGCCGCGGTCGTGCACATCGCGCTCTCGAAGGGACGCATTCTCGAGGAGAGTTTGCCGTTGCTCGCCGCCGCCGGCATCGTCCCGAAGGAAGACGCGATCACGACGCGCAAACTGATCCTCGAGACCAATCGTCCTGAGGTCCGGGTCGTCATCATTCGCGCGCAGGACGTGCCGACCTATGTTCAGTTCGGCGCCGCCGATCTCGGCATCGCCGGCAAGGATCAGCTGATGGAATACGAAGGGGAAGGGTTGTACGAGCTGCTCGATCTCAAAATTTCGCGTTGCCACCTGATGGTGGCGGAACCCGCGAGTCTCGCGTCGCAGGACGACCCCGAGACGTGGACACGCGTGCGTGTCGCGACGAAGTACCCGCGCATCACCCAGCGCCACTTCGCGGCGAAGGGGATACAAACCGATATCATCAAACTCTATGGCTCCATGGAGCTCGCGCCGCTGGTGGGCCTCTCGGATCGTATCGTCGATCTCGTCGGCACCGGACGAACACTCAAGGCGAACGGTCTCGTCGAAGTCGAGCGCATCGCCGAGGTCAGCGCCTGGCTGGTCGCCAATCGCGCCGCGATGAAAATGAAACGCGACTCGCTACAGCCGATCATCGATCGCCTACAGCAAGCGGTGCGCTAGCATGCCGGTCACCGTGCCGCTGCTGAACGCGAACGACGCCGGTTTCGCCGATGCGCTCGCGCGGCTGCTCGATCGCAGTGCTGCGGCCGATCCGAAAATCGCGGGCGTTGTCGCCGACATTCTCGCCGATGTGCGCCGGCGCGGCGACGCCGCGGTTCTCGAATACACGCTTCTGTACGATCAATACCCGATCGAAACCGCTGCCGACCTCGAAGTGCCCCAAACGCGGATGCAAGCCGCGCTCGCGGCGATTCCCGCCGACCAGCGAGCGGCGCTCGAAACTGCCGCCACGCGCGTGCGCGCGTATCACGAAAAACAAAAGACCGAGTCGTGGCGATATCGCGACGCGGACGGCACGCTTCTCGGCCAGCAAGTGACGGCACTCGATCGCGTCGGCACTTATGTTCCCGGTGGGCGGGCGGCGTATCCGTCGTCGGTCTTGATGAACGCCATCCCGGCGAAGGTCGCGGGCGTCGGTGAGGTCGTCATGACGGTGCCGGCACCGAAGGGCGAGCTGAATGAAATCGTGCTCGCGGCCGCCGCGCTCGTCGGCGTCGATCGCGTCTACACCGTCGGCGGCGCACAAGCGATCGGCGCCCTCGCTTACGGAACGGAAACGATTCCGCGAGTCGATAAAATCGTCGGCCCCGGCAACACGTACGTCGTCGAGGCGAAACGTCAGGTGTACGGACAAGTCGACATCGACATGATCTCCGGACCCTCCGAGGTGCTGGTGCTCTGCGACGGTCGCACCGATCCCGAATGGATCGCGATGGATTTGTTCGCGCAGGCCGAGCACGCACCCGATTCGCAATCGCTGCTGGTGACGTGGGCGGCCGGTTACGCGGACAAAGTGAAAGCGGCGATCGACAAGCTCATCAGCTCGATGGGGCGGCGCGACATCATCCGGCAATCACTCGAAAGCCGCGGCGCATTGATTACCGTCGCAAGCATCGACGCCGCCGTCGATCTGGCGAACCGCATTGCGCCGGAACACCTCGAGTTGTCGATCGACAATCCGCTCGAGCTCGCGGAGCGCATTCGCCATGCCGGCGCGATTTTTCTCGGGCGCCACACCGCCGAAGTCCTCGGCGACTATTGCGCCGGTCCGAACCACGTGCTGCCGACGTCCGGCACTGCGCGCTTCTCGTCGCCGCTCGGCGTCTATGACTTTCAAAAACGGACGAGCCTGATCATGTGTCCGCCGGAAGCGGCCGCGCGGCTCGGCCGCATATCCGCGACCCTCGCGCGCGCGGAAGGGTTGGCGGCGCACGCGCTCTCGGCCGAGTACCGCATAAAAAAATGATTCACCGCGGAGGACGCAGAGGGTTGTCGGTTTTTAGGGAACCTATTGTTAGTTGCTTCGCGGTAACCCCCCGGCTCAGCCGGTGGAGTCACCTACGTTTGACCTTGGTCGCGGTCGTGAAACTGCCGTTGCTGTTACTCCCTCTCCCTGACAGGGAGGGGGTTGGGGTGAGGGTACGATGTAAACGGTCATGGTCATCGATAACCTTCGCCTTCCACCTGCTGTACAGGGATGTACGAATGTCGCGAGCGCAGGATGCGCGGGAGCAACCTCATCCCAACCTTCTAGGAAGAAGGAGCCGGGAGGCGAGAGCCGCCTTCCTTCTAGCTTTCCTCCGCGTCCTCGGTGTCCTCCGTGGTAAAGATTCATATGGATAAAATTTCAGAACTGATAGCCCGGTTGGTGCGGCCGGAAGTCCAGGCGCTGAAGACTTATCACGTGCCGGACGCACGCGGACTGATCAAGCTCGACGCCATGGAGAATCCTTATTCCTGGCCCGAGTCGCTCAAGCCCGCCTGGCTCGAGCGACTTCGCGCGGTTGATATCAACCGGTACCCCGACCCGGCGGCGACCGTGCTCAAAGCGCGGCTGCGCGCGGCGCTGACGGTTCCCCCGGCGGCGGCGCTGATGCTAGGAAACGGCTCGGATGAGCTGATCCAGATCATCGTGCTCGCGCTCGCGCGTCCCGGCACAGTCGTGCTCGCACCGGTGCCGACCTTCGTCATGTACCGGCAGATCGCCGCCGCCTCCGGCTTGCGGTTTGTCGGCGTTCCCCTGAGAGATGACTTCGCCCTCGATCGTGCGGCCATGCTCGCCGCCATCGAAACCGAGCAGCCGGCGGTAATATTTTTGTCGTATCCCAACAATCCGACCGGCAATCTATTCGATGCCGCCGACGTCGAAGCAGTCGTGCGACACGCTACCGGCGTCGTTGTCGTGGATGAGGCGTATCACGCGTTCGCCGACGCGAGTTTCATGGATCGCATCGGCGGCTATCCGAACTTACTCGTGATGCGCACGCTTTCAAAGCAAGGCCTAGCCGGCTTGCGTCTCGGTATCTTGATTGGGGCGCAAGCGTGGATCGAAGAGCTCGATAAAGTGCGCCTTCCCTACAACGTGAACGTTCTCACGCAAACGAGCGTCGAGTTTACGCTGGAACACCGCGAGACGTTCGACGAGCAGTGCCGAGAGATCCGCGGCGAGCGCGACAAACTGTGCCGCGCACTCTCGCAGGTGCCCGGGATCGAGGTGTGGCCGAGTCGCGCGAATTTCCTCCTGTTTCGCGTCACGAACGGTTTCTCGGCTCGGAAAG
>JBGPCS010000248.1:0-4861 GCA_041481875.1 Sulfurifustaceae bacterium | reverse complement strand
GTCCGGATTGAACCGCAGCACCAGCTCTTCCGTTTGCTGGGCGATGGGATCTTGCAGCGGCAACCATAAGAGGTTCGTCAATACGAGCCGGCCGTCGGCCGTCAGCAGACGCCGCACCTTCGGCACCATCACCGCGGTGTCGAAGTACTGCCAGGATTGTCCCGCGGAAACGATATCGAGGGACGCGGCGGGGAAATCGACGTCTTCCGCCGCGCGAACGTGAAACTCGACGTCGAGGCGATCGCGCGACGCTAACATTTGCGCGGCGGCGATTTGATTCGCCGCGACGTCCACGCCGACGACGCGCGCGCCGCGCTTGGCAAACGCCCGCGCCAACTCACCGGTGCCGGTGCCGAGATCGAGAATTCGCTGCCCCGGCTTGCCGATGTCGAGCGCGGCGAGTGTGTCGTAGAACTCATCGGGGTAACCCAGGCGATGCTCGGCGTAGTCGTGCGACGTTCTCCCCCAGTCGAATTCTTTTTCGTTGTCGATGTTCTTCCGTTTCAGCCGCGTCTCCCGCCTACGCGCCGAGCGCCTTGAGCATCGTCTCGGCGTTGCTCACTTCGAATTTTCCGGGCGCTTCGACATTGATCGCCTTCACCACGCCGTCTTGCACGATCATCGCGTAGCGCTGCGAGCGCATGCCCATGCCGCGCGAGGTCAGGTCCATCTCGAGACCCATTTTCTTCGTATAGTCGGCGCTGCCGTCGGCCATCATGCGCACTTTGCCGCCGGCCTTCTGGTCCTTGGACCACGCGCCCATCACGAACGGATCGTTCACGGAGACGCACCAGATTTCATCGACGCCTTTGCCCTTCAGCGCGCTGAAGTTCGAAAGATATCCAGGCACATGCTTCGCCGAGCAGGTCGGCGTGAACGCGCCGGGCAAGCCGAAGATGACGATCTTCTTGCCTTTGACGATATCTTCCACTTTGAAAACGTTCGGGCCGACGCTGCAGCCGTCTTTCTCTACTTCGAAAAATTCACTCAGTGTTCCGCTCGGTACGCGGTCGCCGACTTTGATTGTCATATTAACTCCTTGGTCCCTCGGTCAAGTTGTGGGTGAAGCCCAGTGCGTGGTTCAGTCCGGGCATTATCGTGCAACGCGACGCGCTAATCGAGTGATCGCTGCATTGCCGTTACTTTAATAGATTCTCTATCGCCGCCCGTTCCTCCAGCAATTCCTTGTACGTGGCAGCAATGCGGCCGCGGCTGAACTCGCTGACGGGTAGGCCTTGTACGATCTGATACGTGCCGCCTTTACAGGTGGCGGGATAGCCGAACAGCACGCCTTCGGGAATGCCGTAGCTGCCGTCGGAGGGCACGCCCATCGATACCCAGTCGCCGCTCGGCGTGCCGAGTAGCCAGTCGCGCACATGCTCGATCGCCGCGTTCGCGGCCGAGGCGGCCGACGACAACCCGCGCGCTTCGATGATGGCGGCGCCGCGTTTCTGCACGGTCGGGATGAGCGTACTCTCGATCCAGTTCTGATCGTTGATGAGCTTGGCCGCGTTCTGGCCGTCGACCTCGGCGTTATACACGTCGGGGTACTGCGTAGCGGAATGATTGCCCCAAACGGTCATTTTCCTCACCGAGGTGACGGGCTTGCCGGCTTTCTGCGCGACTTGCGTCAGCGCGCGGTTGTGATCGAGACGCATCATGGCGGTGAAGTTTTTTGGGCTGAGCCCCGGCGCGTTCTTCATCGCGATCAGCGCGTTGGTGTTCGCCGGATTGCCGACGACAAGTACCTTTACGTTGCGGTTCGCAACGGCGTCGAGCGCTCTACCTTGGGGCCCGAAAATCTTTCCGTTCGCTTCCAGCAGATCCTTGCGCTCCATGCCCGGTCCGCGCGGGCGCGCGCCGACGAGGAGCGCGACGTCGACGTCGCGAAACGCCATCGTCGGGTCAGATGCGGGGATCATTCCTTGTAACAGCGGGAACGCGCAGTCGTCGAGCTCCATCATCACGCCTTTTAGGGCTTTCTGCGCCTTCTCATCCGGTATCTCGAGCAACTGCAGAATCACCGGTTGGTCCTTGCCCAGCATCTCGCCGCTGGCGATGCGAAACAGCAGACTGTATCCGATTTGTCCGGCAGCCCCGGTCACGGCGACGCGCATGGGTTTCTTCATGTTATTGCACTCCTGTGATGCGAATGCGTTGAGACGGCGACTAGTGATTCGGGGCGGACTGCGCTTTGGCTTTCGGGCTGTCGGTCGCGCACGCTTCGGCGCCGCGAATTATACGCACCACCCCGGGGCTCCGCCAACCTATGACGGCATTGGGAATACCTACGTTCGTAGATCGCGCTAAGAAGATCGCGCCGGTTCATCCCCGCGTATCGCATCCTATTATTCGATTTCGTCGTTCCGTCGTGTCGCGGTTGTCGCGCCGGTGCGCGGCGGCGAATATATGTTTCCGTATCCCGAAACCGCACGACGGAGCACGAAATTGAAGTCGGAGGCGTCTTGACCCCAAGACCGCTCGGTTCCGGGCCGCTTATGTTGATCCGCGCGCGGCACCTGTTGGTGCTACCGCGATTCGTCGACGGAGTCTGCGGTGACTCCCAGCACAGCGCCTAACATCCCCGGTTACTGAACTGCTATCGTATTCAGCCGTGAAACGACGCTTACTGAGAACCGGAATCGCGGCGCTGCTCGGCGCCTTGGTCGGCGTGTTCCTGACCGTGCTGCTCGGCGGAGATTGGCTCCACAATGTCGCCGTTGGTCTATCTATCGGTTTGGTTTCCGCGATCGTGCCGCAGGTGTTTGCCGCGTGGTTTCCGAACGTACCGCGCCCGCTCACCTACGCCATCGGCATTCCGGTCGGGATGCTGGCGGGCGTGGCGGTTCAGGTCCTGTGGCCGCAACCCGTCCCCGGCGGACTCCAGCGCACACTGGTGGTGGTGTTGGCAACTTCCGTCGTGTTCGGTGGCGCGATTGCCGCGCTGTTTTTCTTGCAAGCACGCAAGACCGAGCTCGAAGGCGAGCTGCGCGCCGCCGAATTGCGCAAGCTTGAAGCGGAACGCAGCTCGCTCGAGGCGCAGTTGAAAATGTTGCAGGCGCAGATCGAGCCGCATTTTCTATTCAACACCCTCGCCAATGTCACGGCGCTCATCGGTGCCGATCCCGCGCTCGCGCGCCGTTTGCTCGATCGTCTCATTATCTATCTGCGTGCGACGCTCGCGCGCACCCGCGCCGGCCAAACGACGTTCGCCGATGAGATCGGGTTGCTGCGTGCGTATCTCGATATCTGCCGTATTCGCATGGGCGAGCGCCTTAGCTACACGTTCGACGTGCCGGAAAATCTGCTGGCTCGGCCGTTCCCGCCGATGCTGCTGCAACCCCTGGTGGAAAACGCGGTAAAGCACGGGCTGGAACCGAAACTTGCCGCCGGTGAAGTGCGTATCAGTGCCAGCAACAGTCGGGCGCGTCTGCACATCGCGGTTGCCGACAACGGCGTCGGTCTCGGTGCCGCCAACATGAGCGGGTCCGGTACCGGGATCGCGAACGTGCGGGCACGGCTCGCCGCGCTTTATGGTGATGCCGCGGCGCTCGTCCTGGAACAGAATCCGGACGGCGGCGTCACGGCGCGGCTCGACCTGCCCCTATGAACGTCCGCGCGCTCATTGCCGAGGACGAAGCGCATGTCGCGGTGGATCTGCGCGCGCGCTTGCTGCAATTGTGGCCGGAGCTCGAGGTCATCGGCATTGCGCCGAATGGTCCGGAGGCGCTCGCGCGGCTCGAGTCGGAAAAGCCGGAGATCGCCTTTCTCGATATCAAAATGCCCGGCATGAGCGGGATCGAGGTCGTGCAGCAACTGAACCACCGTTGCCTGCTGGTGTTCGTGACGGCGTACGACCAGTTCGCCGTGGCGGCGTTCGAGCGTGCCGTTGTCGACTACTTGGTGAAACCGGTATCCGACGAGCGCCTCGCCAAGACGGTCGCGCGCCTGCAACAGGCGGTCGAGAAATCCGTGACGCCCGATCTCGCGACGCTGGTCGCATCTTTGCAAAGCGCGCTGGGCACACCGGCGGGGCGGATCAAATGGATCAAGGCCTCGCTCGGCGAGAAACTACGCTTAGTTGCGATCGACGATGTCTGCTACTTTCAGTCCGCGGACAAGTACACCTCGGTGTACACGCGCGACGCGCAACTGCTGATACGCACGCCGATCAAAGATCTCATCAAGCAGCTCGACCCCGAGCAGTTTTGGCAGATACACCGCGCGACGGTGGTGAACGTGCGCCAGGTGTTGACCGCGAGCGCCGATGACCGCGGCCTGTTGACGCTCAGGCTCCGCGACCGGCCCGAGTCACTCGCCGTTTCGCGTACGTTCACGCATTTGTTCAAGCAAATGTAGCGTGTGGTGCCGCGCCGATGTTGCTTCATCGGCGGCCGAGCGGTTACAGTCGTGCGAGGCATTCAGCCGAGGCCGGTTCGATGACCGCGAAGATCTATTGGGAAGACTTGTGTGTCGGCAAGGTGATCGACCTCGGCACGCGTGCCGTGCCGCGCGAGGAAGTCATCGAGTTCGCGCGCCACTACGATCCGCAGCCGTTCCACACCGACGAGGAAGCCGCGAAGAAATCCATTTACGGCGGCTTGATCGCGAGCGGTTGGCACACGTGCGCGATGATGATGCGGCTCCTCTACGACGGTGTGCTGAAGCACGCGGCGAGCCTCGGGTCCCCCGGAGTCGACAACGTTCGTTGGCTGAAACCGGTGCGCCCGGGCGATACCTTGCGCGCGCAGATGACCGTGATCGAGGCGCGCGCCTCAACCAGCAAGTTGGATCGTGGGATCGTCAGGTCGGAATGGAAAGTTTTCAATCAACATAACGAGCTGGTGATGACCATGGAAGG
>JBGPCS010000247.1:0-4863 GCA_041481875.1 Sulfurifustaceae bacterium | reverse complement strand
GGTTCCTCGACTGCTCCCAGCCTCGCGTTTACGGCGAATCCGACCATTGTCGCGAGCGGTGGCAGCACCACCCTCACCTGGACCGGCACGAACGTCAGCTCGTGCAACGCTGGCGGAGCGTGGTCCGGCGTGAAGGCGATATCCGCAAGCCAAATCATTCCAGCGGTTTCCGCCACCAGTACATTCACGTTGGACTGCACCGGCACGAACGGCAGCATCAACAAGTCGGCGACGGTGATCGTGGCTACCGGAACCGGCGGTTTGCCGATGCCCTCGCTCGATGACGAACGCAATACCTATCGCTCGTGGGCGTGGACCTGGGCGATGAATAAAGAACCGGGCGCGGTCACCGAACGCGTATCGAATTATTATGTCACCGGCGTCGACGTCCACGGCGACCTCGAAGGCGATGACCTGTGGACGTACACGATGATGTACCGGCGCACCGGCAATCCGGTTTATCTCAATCGCGCGCAGCAGTGGGCGCGCTACTTCAAGGACGAGTACCGGACGTCCCCCGAGTTCGACAATGACCGCGGGTTCCTGCTCGACCACTTGTTCGGATGGGGCCTGGTCGCGTGGTATGAATACACCGGCGATACCGCCGCGCTGGCGGAGGCGGAAAATCTTGCCGCCGAGGTCGAGGCGTATTGGAACCAGAACGATTCCGGCGGCCAACCGAAATTCGTGATTGGGCAGCAGCGCATGGCTGAGTACAGTTTGCGCCAGGGCGCGCGCCATCTGCTGCTCGCGACCCGCGTGGCCGAAGCGACCGGCAAGCAACGCTGGATCACGCTGCGCGACAAGTTGATCGATCTGTGGTTGCAGTCCCCCGACTGGGATGCGCGCGGGATGTACTTCACCGGCCCCTTCTATACGAACGAGGACCTCGCGCCCGGTACCGATTGCAAATACACGGGTGCTTCGACTTGCCCTTACCAGCAGGGTGGGCGCGACGTGCCGTCCTTCCATATCGGAATTCTGACGGAAGCGTTCGATCAAGCGTTCCGTGTCACGGCTCGCACCGCGCTGAAGGATCGTATCGTGGCGATGGCGCGTTTCGTCGACCAGTACGGGATCGACCCCACGTACCAATATACCGGCAAGACTTTCGGCTTCCTGCCCGGTGGAGCGACGTGGCACAGCTACGCGCTCGACAATCCCGTCACGTTCTGGGACCCGGTGTACACCACGTCGTTGGTGAATACGCTGGTGCGCGGGTACCGGTATACGGGGGATTCGGCGCTCTACGATCGCGCGAAATATTTCTTCAATCGCGGAACCAAGGGCATCTACGGCGAGCCGGTGCAACGCGCCGCCGCGGACAACGTCGTCGCGCACTTCATCGACACGGAGTTCGCGTCGTCCACGGGATTCATGTATCTCGACAACAACAAGGGCGAACTTCAGTATACCTATCTCATGTTTTTGCCTCCGTGAGATGCGGACTCGATACAGCGAGGAATATATCGTGATGCGTGCAAGCCGTCAGACAGAATGGATGAGTGTGTGGAAAGGGATCGCCGCGGCGTTGATGCTCGGTGGCGCGGGCGGTGCGATTGCCGGCAACTGTCCCGCCGATGTCGCGAATCTTCCGGCCGGTGAATGGTGCGAGGTGCCGAATTCGCACATGCGTAGTGTCGCTTTCAATTGGCCGACCGGTGTTGAGTTCACGCAGAACGGAGTCGGAGTCGCCGGCGTCATGTCGGTTTGGAGCGGTGGCGCCTTCGATACCAAGCGGAATCGATTGGTGGTCTGGGGCGGAGGTCACTCGGCGTACGCCGGGAACGAGCTCTACGCGTTCGACGTCAATACGTTGAGATGGACGCGCGTAAACGATCCGAGCATTCCGGTATCGAGCTCTCAGCCGTACACGCCCGGCGGTGGTCCGGCATCCAGACATTCTTATGATTACATCGAGTACGTTCCGTCGCTCGATCGTTTTTGCTCGTTCGGCGTCGTTGGACCGTACCCGATGGCCGGAGGGGAGTTCTCGAATACCGATTGTTTCAACTTCGATACCTTGGCGTGGGAACGCAAGGCTGACACGCCGAGTTTTGGCACCGGCGCCATTTCGGATGTCGATCCGATTACCGGGCATGTGTGGGTACGCGGGAACAACAATGGTAACAGCGCCACCGGAACTCTGGCGGAGTGGGATCCGGCCCGTGACGTATGGACCTCGCGCATTCCCTCGGAGAGCGACCGCACCATGTACTCAAAGACCGGCGCGATCGATCCGGTGCGACGCAAGTTCGTCGCCGTCGGCGGCGGCGGCGTTTACGTTTGGAATATCGGCAGTTCCGGCGCTATCACCCGCCAGGACATGACAACGGCGGGTGCAACGTCGATCGTGGACACCGGAAATCCGGGATTGGTATACGATCCGGTCACCGATCGGCTCGTCGCGTGGAGCGGCGGGGCGAATGTCTACACGCTGAACCTGGACACCCAAGTCTGGTCGCAAATATCGCCGGTCGGATCCAACAGTACGACCCCGACGGCCGCGGAAGGAACCGGAACGTTCGGAAGATTCCGCTACATTCCGTCGAAGAACGTATTCGTTGTGGTGAACAACGTCGATGAGAACGTGTTTTTCTACAAGCTTTCGGCGTCAGCCGGCCTTCCACCCCCCCAGACACCCGCGAAGCCCGCGGTCACCGTAAGATAAAGGTTTCCTACGACGACGTGATTGGCTCCATAAGTTGCTGGAGCTTCACGTCGCCGCTTCGAGTTGCCTAAGAGCGTCGCGACCCCGCCGTCCCGAGCGAAACAACGGCGCGGTTCGGCAGGCGGCAGCAGTCCGCAACGGCTTCCATTCTCAAGGGAGAACGTGTACAACGGCGGGCGCCGTCGGAGGCACTCGATTCAGTTTTATTTGCGAGCATCAAGGGGAAATGGTTCATGGGCGAGCACTCGGCAATTCGCGAATTCTTCGGCAAACTTTCGCAGGAACCGCCGTTTCGTCTGTTCTCGCGCTTGGCCGTCAAATACTTCGGTTCTTCGATACGATCAAAGGCCAATTGGGACGCCGTCAGCCGTCCGCACTATCTGGTTGGCACCTTGCAGGCCGCCGACCAAGCGCTGCGGCAGCGCGTGAAGCAGATTTGCGTAATCGAGTTTGGGGTTGCCGCCGGCGCCGGCTTGTTGGCATTGCAGGAATATGCGGCGGCGGTGGAGCAGGAGACCGGCGTGAAGATTTCCGTCTATGGCTTCGACACCGGCAAGGGAATCCCCACGTTGTGTGGAGACCATCGCGACCACCCGGATCAGTGGCGACCCTGCGACTATCCGATGAACGAAGGTGCGCTCAGAAGCAAGCTGACCGATCGAACCACGCTCGTCATCGGGAATGTCGCGGACACCGTCGCGGGATTCGTAAGGCAGAAACAAAATTGTCCGATCGGGTTTGTTTCGTTCGATCTAGACTTGTATTCGTCGACGGTGCAAGCGTTCGACATTTTCAACCTGCCGGAAAAGCGGATGCTCCATCGTACGTTCCTGTATTTCGACGACGTGGATTTTGTTTTCAATCACAAGTTCGCCGGAGAGCTGTTGGCAATCGATGAGTTCAATCGCAGCAACGCGTCGGTGAAGATCGACGAGTGGCGCGGATTGTCGAAAAACCGTGTGTTCCCGGAAAATTCGTGGCTCAAGAAAATGTACGTCGCGCACGATCTGGCGGCGATCTCCGCGTGGCAGCTCGATCGCCAGCCGGCGGAAAAAGTAACCTAGCCGCCGGAAACGGGCCGCCGGAAACGGGCTGGTGCCGTCCGACATCGGTGCGTACTCGGCGGCGAGGCAGTTACAGTTTCGGGTTCATCGATTGGCGGATCCGGCCCGCAGTCGGGCCAACGACGACCAACGATAGTAATTGACGTGATACATCGTCCGTACCTCCTCGCTCCATCTCGTGTGCCACTCCATCAGTTTGCCGTAGAACTCGATTCGCCTCGCCTGGCGCTCATCGAAGAGTTGGGTGAACGCTTCTTGGCGCATGAGGAACGCGGGAGACGTTGTCTTATCGATCGTCTCGTCGTACGTGGTCTTGAGGATGGTGAGCACGCCGGCGCGCAGGGTGCACAGGTCGGTCGCCACCAGACGATCGCCGTACCAGTAGCGGTAGATCCGCATCTCGCCGACGCGCGCAAAGTTTTCCAACATCTCCGCGTAGTAGCGTCCTTGTGGATTGTCGAGGTGAATCGCGGTCCCGAGCTCGCTCTTCCAGCCCGCGGACTCGAGCCTACCGTAGTCGGCGATCGCGTCGCGCACGGCAGCGGCGCCGGTTAGGAGCTCGAGCCGCGTGGCAACGCCATCTTTGCTCAAGCGGTTGCGCTGGCGCTTCATGTTGTGCCGCAGATTTTTTCCGCGCCGCGCCCAGTAGTCGTCGAAACTTCCTTCCACGCTGATGCGCGCGGTTTGAATGTAGTCGAGCGTGCGCAGCTCGCCATGCGCGTCCGGCCGCGGGTGAATGTCGGGATCTTGCTGCGTGACACCAACGACCGCGGTGAACCCCGGAAGACTGCGAAGCAGCGTCGGCAGCGCGCGGTCCCACGCCAGCGACGGAACGCTCACCCATGGACCGAGCGGCGCTTGCGACGGCTGAAACGTTTCCCACGACCCGAATCGCCGCTTGTGTAAAAGCGCCAGGGCGACGGGCTCATCTCCATCGGCGCACACCGCCAGAACTTCGCGCCCGGTTCCGAAGTGACGCAGCAGCGGCTCGATGAAATCGGGATGTAGCACCGCGCTGTCCGCGCCGCGCGCGTTGATGGCCTGCCAGGCTTCGCGATGGTGCCCGTACTCGGTTGCCGGAAAGAATCTCCACTGCATGCGGTCTCCTCAATGCCGATCGCGCGGCGC
>JBGPCS010000246.1:0-4866 GCA_041481875.1 Sulfurifustaceae bacterium | reverse complement strand
CTGTGCGTCAACGCACCGCCGCAACCGCTACCCGCTCCAGCCGTACATCCGAAACAGTGCTGGCCGGTAGCAATACGGTTGTCGGTTAAGGCATCGACATCGATCTCCCAAACGTAGCGGCGCTCGGCTGCCGCCAGCGGCAGGTCGAGCATTTGATTGAAATCGCAGTCGTAAACTTGTCCGAGCCAATCCACGCTCATCAGATGTCGACACATCAATTCCGGCACTGTCGCCGGGTTGAAATTAACCTCGAGCATCTGCACGTACGCGTCGTATTGACCGGTGCGTTCGAGAAAGTGCGCAAAGCGGTTGATCGGCAAGTTGGCCAGCGTCAGTAGGCGATTGAACACGATTCCAAAATCGGCCATCAGGCGCTGCTTGTAGTCCGCTTCCAGCTTCTCCTGGCTGTCCGGTAGAAACGGACCGCCGGGATTGTAAACAAGATCGAGCGTAAACCCCGCCGCGTGCCCGTAGCCTATTTCGTTCAGCCGGCGCAGCGCGACGATACTCTTGTCGAACACACCATCGCCGCGCTGCGCATCGACATTCGCGCGCGTATAACAAGGTAGCGAGGCGATCAGCCGCACGCGGCGCGCGGCGTACCAGGCGGCCAACTCCTCTTGGCCCGGTTCGAGCAGCACGGTCAGATTGCAGCGCGCGGTGATGCTGGCTCCGAGCGCGATGAAACTGTCCACGAATCGGCGGAAATTTGGATTGAGCTCCGGTGCTCCCCCGGTTACGTCAACGCGCTGGATTCGCGCCGCCCGTGCCCACGCGAGAATCCTCTGCATTGTTTCCCACGTCATGATCTCCGTGCGCTTCGGCCCGGCGTCCACGTGACAGTGGTTGCACGCCTGGTTGCATAGCCGTCCGACGTTCACTTGCAGCTCGCGCAGACTCGAACGCGACAACTCGCCCATGCCGTGGCGTGCGAGCGCCGCACGAAAAGACGGAGCGCGCGAGCGCACGCTCACAGTGGTCGGCGACTGGTCCTCGGGTATCATGAACGACTGTTGCGGCCCGATGTGGTACGGCGTTGCCGACACTTTACAGACGAGGCGCTCGCTTTCCAATGTGTACACTCGTTGTTCTCTTTCGCCCCGAACACCCTTGGCCGGTTCTGATGGCGGCGAACCGAGACGAAATGCTCGAGCGCCCGTGGCGGCCGCCCGCGCGCCATTGGCCCGAGCGTGTGAACGTGATCGCCGGACTCGACGAACTTGGCGGGGGGAGCTGGTTCGGTCTGAACAACGACGGCGTGGCCGCGGGTATCATGAACCGTCCGGGTACGCTCGGACCGACACGCGGAAAACGCAGTCGCGGCGAGCTCGTGCTGGAGGCACTCGATCATGCCGAGGCGAAGACCGCCGCCGAAGCGCTGGGACACGTTAACCCCACCGCCTACCGCGCCTTCAATCTAATCATCGCCGACAGCAACGGCGTCTATTGGCTTCGGCACACCGAGCGCACCGATTCTCCCGGCGTTGAGGTCATAGCGTTGGTACCGGGCGTATCTATGCTCACTGCCCACGATTGCAATGATGTCTCTTCCCCGCGCATTCGCCGCTACCTGCCGCGCGTGCGCGCGGCGCGTGCACCCGACCCCGAAAGCGGTGATTGGTCGGCATGGGAACAGTTACTCGCTAGCCGCGAGTCGGACGGCGATGCCGCGCGCGAAGGGGCCATGAGTGTAGCGACTGATTTTGGTTTCGGAACCGTCTCGAGTCTGCTGTTGGCGCTTCCGGCGCGGGACAGATTCGGCGTCAAGCCTCGGTTTCGATTTGCCCCCGGGCGACCGGATGTAACGGCGTTTCAGGATATCGAGCTTTAACGGATGCACTTGCCGAGTGGATCGACCACCCAATTGAATTCACGATTCGCGGGAATGACGGCGAAGAACGACAGAGCTAAGAGGTGCGGCTGTACTGCCGCTGATATTGCATTACCTTGCGCACGTAGGCTTGCGTTTCGGGATACGGCGGGACGCCGCGATGACGGAGGACGGCGTTCTCGCCGGCGTTGTACGCTGCCAACGCCAGCCGGTGTCTTTGATTGAAGGTCTCTAACAAATATTTAAGGTGCTTGACGCCGGCGACGACGTTTTGGACCGGGTCGTACGCATCGTCCACGCCGTAACGCCGCGCGGTTTCCGGCAACATCTGCATCAATCCGAGCGCTCCCTTGTCGGACTTCGCGTAAGGATTGAACGCGGATTCAACATGCATCACGGCCTTGACTAGCGCGGGGTCGACTTTGTGCTCGGCCGCGACCCGCTGTATCAACCGATCGTACATCGAAGGGTCGGCACGGAAGAGTTGCGGATCTTGATGCGCGACCAGACTTCGAATGTCCTTCGGCGTGTCGCCCATCCGAACCAGTCGATACTGGCGGTTGTTCAACGCATGATCGGTCACAACGCGCGATCCATCCGGCAATTGGTAAACATAAAGCGATGCCTGCGCGGTCCCGCTTAGTACCAGCGTCAGCAACACCCCAACTATCGTCTTCCGTCGTGCCTCTAGAGCCATGGCATCTCAGTCTCGTCCTTCCATATGCTGCATGAGAAAGCACAACACATGCCAGACAAGGTTGCGTGGCGCTAAATCCCCGCCCCCGCGTACTTTTGCTCGGGGACAAAGAAAGCCGGTTTTCTGGCTTTGGTACATGAAAGCGGCGGCTAAGGGCATTTTTCGGCACTGGCGATTCGTCGCCCCAATCCGTAAGCCGAACGCTACGTTAGCGGTGCAACTACAAGCTCGTCGCGAAGAACAACCAAGGAAAGGGGCGCGATAATACCCAGCCGGATCTGCGAACCGCGTGCTTGAACGAACAATACCTCGATCGGACCGCGCGCGAAGATGTCGCCGATGGGAGTTGCAGGATCGGTGTCCGGGCCTGGCGCGATGCGAATACTCTGCCCTCGCTTGCGGGTGATGATAAGCATTCGTTAGCGCTCCTCGTGTTTGGAATTAGAACTCAACATAGCCAGCAGTTTTTCTCCGAAAATCGCCGCATCCGGCGCGCCCAACAGTTCCTGTAGCGACAATCCGAACGCATCGGCAATCTTCTCCAGGTTGTCGAGACTGACGTTGCACTCCGATCGCTCGATGAGACTTATATAAGTACGGTGCAATCCGGTCGCCGCCGCGAGCTGCTCCTGAGACCAGCCACACATCATTCGCAACACCCGTAGCTTTTGTGCGAGCAAGTTCCGTGCTCTCTGTCCCATGGCACCACTAGAGTCGTCGATGCAAATGCTGCCGTCCACAGCACATAAAACGCGCGCTGACGAATATAAATCGCATCCTGCACAAGATGCGTTTCATCTTGCAGCAACCGCTGCTGCAAGATGAGCCTCGTCTTGCGAGTCAACAACTACGAATGTATTAATAGCACGATATCGTGCTATTTGGAAGAGGGCTTACTTTTTGGGGACGCGTGGATGTTTCTTGTAGACGCCGCGGCGCTCGCGGCTTTCGATAAAGGATTCCATATCATCGGACGTCGTGAGCCAGTTGCGGCCGAGCTTGCGAGCGCGCAGCCGCCCTTTCTCGGCCAAGCGGCGCAAGTAGTCGCCCGAGTAGCCGTAGTTCTTCGCCGCCTGCGACAACGTTAGTAAATCATCCTTCTCTTTCGTCACGATAATCACCTTTGCTGCTCGGCAACGTGGAACGCCGCGAATCTACTCAACACAAGTGTAGCAAGCGCTCAAACAAGATAGTCCGACCAAACGCTCGCTACACCTTTGTGAACTCGATCGCGTCCTTCGGCCTGGCAAACGAGCCCTCGTATGCTTACCCACTTTGCTCGGGCACAGACGGCCGATGCGCGGGCACGTAGGTTCCGTGCTCGCGCGGCCAATCCCAATACGCCGTACTTTGATCCGGCCGTGCATCCAGTATCCGCGACCGAATTTTCGTCAGCGGCCCGGTTGCGGAAGTAAGCGGTGTCTTCGCTGGCTCCATGCGGAACGACGCCCCGCCACAGCTTGGCATCATGAGATAGTGCGTGGTATTGCCGTCTCCGTGGCTGAAATGCTTAAAGCCGGATACGCCGGGTAACGTATCCGGCATCGACACCTCCGCGAGAGGTTGCTCTTCCAACAAAAATCGCAACGACAGTGGCAATCGCGATTCTTTGTCAGTCTGCCGCAGGATTTTAGCGATCGCCACGTGTCGATAGAGTTGCTCCAAACGTCCGAACGCAGAGAACCCGGATGCGAGAGTCGGCAGCTTCCGCGTGAAGCACTCCGATACCGCCTCGGCAAATGCGTTGGCGTGCCCCGTTCCCGCGATCTCTTGCCGGCGCGACAGAAATTGTTGCTCGGTCAACAGCACCACCTGCAACCGGCTTAACCAGATCGATCCTTCATGCTCCTGGTAGTTCGTTTCGCCGGCAGCAAACCAATAACGATTGATTCCGCCCGCGGGAACTTTGATGTTCTTGCTTCCTTGCTCAATTTGTCGGCGCACGCTTGTCAACGCCAAATCGGGCACGCCGCCGACGCCGAACGCACTCATCGAACCGTTGACCCAGCTTTTCATCTCGTAATCGGCGAGCACGCAGGACGCAGCGAATGGCGATCGAGGCATACCGTAAATTTTCACGGCCTGTGGCCGGTTGCACGCGGTTTCCCACTCTCGCGCCAACGCCGGTGTGGCGGCGTGCGTTCCGCTGATTTTGCTCAACGCCTCAAACGTATCCGGATCCGGATCGATCGAGCATGCCTGCGGTTCATAGACGATGGTCCGACCGTGGTGCTGGGCGTACATGAGCCAGACGTTTCTCAACGCGACGACGAAGTCATCCAACCGCAGTGCTTCGGAGCCCGGTGTTCCAAACAGAACGACATCGCGGTGTTCGATG
>JBGPCS010000245.1:0-4879 GCA_041481875.1 Sulfurifustaceae bacterium | reverse complement strand
CGCCTGTTTCAGCCGCAGCGTTTGCCTGCGCAACTGCGCGTCCTCGTCACCTACGAGCAGAACGTGCCGGCCGCGATAAGGATGTTCGTCCGCGAGACTCGGGTCTTGAAGATACTTGCGCAGCAGCGGGATTAAACGCGACGGTTCGATCGGTTTATGAACCACTCCGCTGAAGCCGGCGTGCGCCAGCACATGCGGGTCGTCCGTTCCGAGATGACCGGTTAACGCGACAATCGGGGCGTGCTCGGGCAGCAGCGCGCGCAACTGCGGCGCCAGTTCCATGCCATGGATGTCGGGCAGCGTCATATCGAGCAGCACGAGATCGAGAGGGTGCGACACCTCGGTCAGCGCCGCGCGCCCGTCGGCGGCTTCGAGCACGGCGAAGCCCGCCTGCTCGAGCGCCAGCCGCAGCAGCTTGCGCGTCAGCGGGTTGTCTTCGACGACGAGGACGCGCGCCTCAGTCATGCGAAACCTCCTCGGCGACGCATGCCGGCGAGAAATCGCTGGCCGGTTCCGCCACCCGCCTGACGCTCATCCATGTCCCTAGCCTCCTTGAGAGACGCGATAACCGTCCCGACATGTCTGTGCTGCGGCCGGGACGTCCGAGCTTTGTCCGAATGAGGGGTTAACGACGGCGATGAAGCGTGGCAACGCGTCGCACCCGTTCCTTCGGGATCTCTACCTAGTTATCGGCGCGCTACGTTCTATTCTGGCGGCCTTCGCACCGGTGCACGCGAACCAGCATCTCAGCACCGGGCTCCAAAGTTTAGTTTTCCGCGGCAAGCAATGCCAAGGAAACGCGCGATACGGCGGATATTTTATTGCGCTGAGGGGAATCACATTGACGAAAGTGAGGTAGCGCACATATAACGCGAATCCGCAGGTCATCAATCGACCTACGGATGCGTCACGGCTGCCGCTCGCTAGAACTTGTACGTGCTGACGAAGTAGAAGCTGCGCGCGATGAAGTTCGGGAAGGCGTACGCGCCGCTCAGGTAGCTGGTACTGGTGCCAGACGGAATCGTGTACTGAAAGCCGTCGTAGGCGATGTCGCTGAAGCGGAACTTATCGTAGGCGTATCCACCGGTGAATTCCAATTGCTCACTGTGCTTGTACGTGCTCTTCAGGTTGAACGACAAGCGGCGCGTATTATCGTAGTTGCCGATCGGCACTTGCGGCACGGTCGGATTGGCGCCCGCTTGCACGGCAAAGTCCACGGTGCCATAGGTGCGCTCGAACAGGAGCGAGCTGCTGAACTTCCAGCGCTGCGTCGCGGCCCAATCGGCGCCGAGGCCGAACGCGTAGTTTCGATCCTTGTTGGTGGCGTCCCAGTTGTAGTTGCTATTGGTGGGCGCGGTGTTCGGGTCGTAGCAGTTCGGCGCGGTCGACTGGCAAAAACCGCTCGGCGTATTGTTCGGCGCGGCGCCGCTTCCCGAGCTGACGGTGCTGATGTTGCGATGCAGCGAATCGTACTGGATGTATTCGACGTCGGCGAACAGGAGCACGCGGAACTTCTTGATGTCGCCGTAGCCGACACTCAGGAAGAGCTCCTGCCGATTGTCTTTCGTGCGACCGAGGAACGTGTCCTTATAGTCGTTGTGCTTGATGATGCCCTCGATGCCAACATCCCAAAGCTCTGCCGGCGTCGCGTCCATGCCGATCTTGAACAAATCTTGATCGACGTTCGACGCGTCGAAGCGTGCGATGAAGCGGTTGAGGAACTCCGGGTCGTTCGCGCTCGTGCCTGACTCTCCTTCGAGGAAATGCGAACGACGTTGCAAGTGCTGGTATTTCGCCCGCGCCGTCAGCGAATCGAGCGAAGTATTTTTGTACTCGACCGTCTCGCGCCAATCCTTGGTCTCGTCGAAGTCCACGCGATCGCGATTGAGATCGACATAGTCGACGCCGAACACCAACCGATTGGTCCGATTGATGCGGTATCCGACGTCCGTGCCGATATTGGTTTTGTCGAAACTCAGGATTTCGGTCACGCAGTTCGCACCCGAGCATTGCAGGTTCGACGTTGCGCTCGGCGAGAACGTCACCGTCGGCGAGCGGTTGTCCTTCTTGAACTCGTACCAATAGACACGGGTATCGATGGTTTGGCTCGGATTCGAGTAGACAGAGAGCGACGCGGTCTTGTGCACGACCTCGCCGTCGAAGGTAGAGCGATTGGGGGTGGTCGCCGTGTCCACGGCGGCGCCGCCTGTGGTCGGCACACTCAAGATCGTCGACAGGATGTCGAAGTTATTCGTCGTCTTCGCGTAGGTGATGCGCCCGGCGATCGTCGAACCGAGCGGTAGTTGCCGCAGATTGCCGTTCACGCTGATCTTGTTCGTTTCGTTGTCGGGCGGCAGCGTCGTCGTGTCGAAGAGCGTGCCGCTCGCGCCCGGACCGAAGAACGGATTCTTCCAGTGCAGCAACTCGTTCTCGTTACTGAAGGTACTGTGCAACACGTTGACCGAGAGCTGTCCGGCCTTCGACGCATAGCCGCCCTCGGCGGAAATGTTTCGCGTCGCGAAGTCGACCGGAAACGGCTTGTCGGTGAAGCCGTTGCCGGGGCTGGTGCCGTTCGATCCGCCGATGAGCTTCAAACCCTTGTCGCGCACTTCGTTCGCGTCCATCCGGAAAAACCACGGCGAGTTCCTCGACACTTCGAGCATTGCGCCGATGTTGTCGCGCTTGGTCGCGAAGTCGAAGCGGTTCCAGGTGTCGGTATTCGTGTTCGGAAACGTGGCGTCGAGGGTCGCGGTACCGACGCCAGAATAAGGCGTGATCGCGTTGAAGGTGCGGTTGTGAATGATCCGGTTGTCGTACACGCGGTACTTGTAGTCGAGGTACTGGCCGCCGCGCACGTCCAAGTACTGATC
Source organism: Sulfurifustaceae bacterium (assembly GCA_041481875.1). Classification (GTDB taxonomy): domain Bacteria; phylum Pseudomonadota; class Gammaproteobacteria; order Acidiferrobacterales; family Sulfurifustaceae; genus JACQFZ01. The sequence continues at coordinate 2,009 of JBGPCS010000245.1, read as the reverse complement.
GTCGCGTCCGAGGTTCTCGCCGAACATATCCAAGTAACGATTGTCGCCGCGCCCCTTGATATCGAAGTACGACAGCGCGCCTGATCTGAGATCGCGGTACTCGTTCAGCTTCGCCTCGTCCTTCGTGCTCGCGCTCGTATTCGTGACGATCGCGCCTAATCCGATGCTACCCTCGAACTTCAGACCGTCATCGCCCTCGGCCGCCAGAGCCGCCGCCGACAGAACCATCGGGACTATTACCGCTAGCGCTGTTGCTCTCATCGTCGCCTCCTACCGCAAGAAGAACTTGCCGCGATTCGCCGGCGCGTTGGTGCCGTGGATGTTGGTGTGACAGTTCAAGCAGGCGCGCGCCACGAGCCGCGTATTCGGCGCCCCGCTCGCGGTGCTGCCGAAACCTTGGTTGCCGCTGTAGAACGTGCCCGGATGCCGCGACCAGTCGTGGCAATCCTGGCACAGGTTCGGCGGACGCTCGTTCAGGAGCCGCGGATGCGACGAACCGTGTGAGTTGTGGCAAATCAAGCAATTTTCCTCCACCGGCGGATGCTCCTGGATAAACGGCCCGCGCTTGTCGGCGTGGCAGCTCGTGCAAAGCTGGTTCACCGATTCGTCCTTCACCATCGCGTGGCTCAACGCGCCGTGCGGGTTGTGGCAATCGGTGCACTTCAGCTTGCCTTCGATAATCGGGTGGTGCGAGGTCTTGAGCAGTTGCGTGCGCACCTGCTTGTGGCAGGCGGTGCAAGTCTCGTACTCGAGCTGGCGCGCCGTTGTGACGAGCGGGCTGATGGTCGGATTCTCTTTCTTCAGTGGTACGTTCTTCGGTATGTGAACCACGTGGCAGTTATCGCATGCCACTTCGTTCTTCTTGTGGCGCCCGGATTCCCAGAACGCGAGTTGGCGGTCGCCGCCGTGACACGCGAGGCACGGCTGCTCGCGCGTCGCCGCCGCGATATGCGCGCCCTTCTTGCCGAATACCACATCGGGTTTCGTACCGGTCGGCTTTTGGATGTGCGCGTCGCTGTCGCCGTGACACGACGTACACGTGAGCTTCGCCGCGTTCGCCGCGCCACCGTGACGCGTCTTGGCGATCTCGAGCACCGGATAGTCGTCCGTCGCGTCGTGGCACGCGGTACACTTTGCGTCGCCTTTGAAGACCAAATCCTTCGCCGGCGCGGCAGCGGGTTTCTCCTCATCCGCGGCCGCCGCCGTGTGGACCGCCATCAGCATCGCCGCGACCAACACGACGCTCTGCAGCAGCACCGAGACGGAAGTCTTTGCCATGTTCATCGTGCACCTCTTGGTTGTGGATTGCGTACCGCACGTATGTATACTCATGACATCCTCCACGCATAATACTTGCCTATCTCGGGCACGCGATCTTTGACGAAGATCAACACTCCCCGTGACGACGGGGCAACCAAGGCTTTAAGGATGAACGCCGTAAGACGAGCACAGGATGTGAAGCGCCGCTCCGGCGCTTTCGGGAGGAAGGTAGGACATGTCGGACGGCTCCCTCCGTGCAGATAGAAATCCGTTTCATCCCGCCGTGTCGAAGTCGGCATGGTCTATTGCGAGAGGATCCAGTCGGCCAAGTTCTTCAACTGTTTTGGGTCCTTCGTGTCGATCACCTTGTGCTGTTCTTCCGTACCATCGTCGAGCTTCATCTTCGGGCCGGTCGTTATGTTCTGAATGATCTTGCTCTCGCCATCGGGCTTGCCCTTGTACTTCGCCGCGACCTTCTGAAACGCCGGACCTTTCTTGCTCCTGTCGATCGCGTGGCAGCGGAAGCAACCGTTCTTCTTCGCGAGCGCCTGCGCCGCGTCGGCATCGACGTTGGCCGCGACAGCGTCGGGCGATAGGAACGTTACCGTGCAAAGGACGAAGAACATGCTAGCGAGCGTCGTGCTTTTCATCGGCTTCTCTTCTCCGTTGGCCCCCAAGAGGGTGGTCGAGGGCTATTGTGCCCCACGCTTTCTTGCTTCGCGAATGATAAATAGCAGTTCACGGTCGAT
>JBGPCS010000244.1:0-4891 GCA_041481875.1 Sulfurifustaceae bacterium | reverse complement strand
GTCGAAGGGCTCACCACGAACGGCTGGATTACTCCGCTTGTTAGCCAGTCGTGGGCCGCATAGCGGGTGTAGCGTGTGCCGTGCGCACGATAGGAAAAGTTACCTCGCGCACGGCGCACGCTACTCGCGTCCGATCGACGATGTCGCGCTGTTACGCCTCCGCCTTCCGCTGCATCCGAGCAAAGTGCGCGAGGTCCGGGCAGTGACATTTAACCAGCTGCTGCAGTAGCCGCTTCTTGGCCTGTAGCTCCGCCATCTGACGGTCGAGTTCTTCGAGTTTCTTGTCGGCCACCGCGCGCCAGCGCTCTCCGGGTTTGGTCGCGCTCGATAGCCCGCGGACCATCGTCCTGATTTCACCAATATGGAATCCGGCGCGTAGCGCGAAGCGGATGAAGATCAAGTGGTCGAATATCCCGGCTTCGTAGAAGCGCCGGCCGGCGCGCCGCATGGCTTTGGGAATGAGCCCTTCGCTTTCGTAGTAGCGGATGGCGGAAGTACGAACGCCGAAACGCTGTGCCACTTGCCCGATCGATAAATCGCTCACGATTCGTCTCCTTAGTCCCGCTGCGAACTGTCTCGAATTAAGTTTGGAGTTCAAGCGCGCTTCAAGCAAGTGTTCCAGAGAACTTGACTTAAAGCGCGCTTCAGCAGCCTAAGCTCCGTGTAACTGGGTTTTCCGGCAAACACAAAACGGCAGTCAAGATATCGATGTACTACATGATCCATTTCGAGGAAAACAATGAACGCCAAGCAACTGATCGCCACCGCCGGTATCGCCGTCGCCGCGCTCTTCAGTACCCAAGCCTGCACAATTTCCGCCGATACGTTGACCGGTAATCGAGGAACCGACATGAATTCCGACAGCGATACGAAGACGCAAAGCGTGCGTTCAGCGAACCGGCACACACACGTGACCGCACCGACGCAATATGTAGAGGTTCGCGGAGTTCGATTCGCCTACCGGCGCTTCGGACAAGAGAACGGAGTCCCGCTGTTCTTCTTGCAGCATCTCGGCGGAGGCATGGACCACTGGGATCCCGCCGTTACCGACGGACTGGCGCGCGGCCGTCCCGTGATCCTGTTCGACAATGCGGGTGTCGCAGGCTCGAGCGGCGAGACGCCGGAAACGTTCGAAGCGGCGGCGGACTATGCGGCAGAGTTCGTGCGCGCACTGAGGCTTCCGCGCGTCGATATTCTCGGATTCTCGATCGGTGGATTCGCGGCGCAGGCGTTGAGTCTTCGTCATCCCGAGCTCGTCCGGCGCGTGATTCTCGTCGGCACGGGACCGCGGGCGTTCGAGCCGACCAAGGATCCGGAGTTCAGGGCGCGCGCAGCGCGCATCGATCCCGACACCGGCGATGGATTGCTCGACGACTTTCTATATCTATGGTTCTCGCGCTCGCCGGCGAGCCAGGCAGCCGGCAAAGCGTTCTGGGAACGACGGCATCTTCGAAAGAACGACGTCGATCGCCCGACGTCGCGACAAACTTTCAAAGCGCACTTAGCGGCGGGCCAGGCGTGGAGAGAAGTTCCGGCGGAGCGGCGCGCGGAGCTGAAGCAGCTCACGCAGCCGACGCTGGTCGTCAGCGGCAGCAACGACGTCGTGGTTCCGACGGTCAACTCCATCACACTCGCGCAACTCATTCCGAACGCGCAGCTCGTTATCTATCCCGACTCCGGTCACGGCTCTTTCGTTCAGTACTCCGAGCTGTTCGTCGAGCATGCGCGGCTGTTCCTGGACGCGCCCTGAGATCACCCGGGTTTGGCCTAACTTTTTGCAAACGGGACATACCGCCTTGAGCGCTTTCCTTCAAGCCACCGCGGTAACGCGAGTAGGGGGTCGCTATGCGGCCGCGATCGATCCCGAGTGGTTCATCTGGGGTCCGTTCGGCGGATATCTGGCGGCGCTCGCGCTGCGCGCGATGGGAGCACACAGCGTGCAGCGCCGGCCCGCGACGTTCAGTTGCCAGTATCTCAACGTGGGCGAGGCGGGGCCGGTCGAGATCGAAGTGACCAGCCGCAGATCGAGCCGGCGCGCTGAGTGTCTGAATGCCCGCATCTTGCAAAACGGTAAGCAACTCATCGACGCGCAGGCGTGGCTTGTCGCGGAAAAGCTGAGCGGCCTCGATCATCGCCACGCGCGCATGCCGCAAATCGCGGCGGCGACCGAATTGCCGCGCTGGGACGGCTTCAAGGATCGCGAAGCGCTGAGTCGGATCTGGACGCACATCGAGCGCCGGCCGAAACTTGATGCGCGCGAGTCCGGCTCCTCGCCTGGCAAGCCGGAATGGACCTGCTGGCTAAAGCTTTCGCAGCCCATTCCAGCCAACGATCCGTTGCTGCAGGCGGCGCGCGCAGTGCTGTGGATAGACCTCGCGCCGTGGAACGCCGTGCTGATGGCGCACGGTTCGCCGACAACGCACATCTCGCCGACCTTGGACCTGACGGTGCAGTTTCAAAGCTCGCTGTACGCACTCGATGCGGCGGCGTCGGACTGGCTGCTCGTCGACACGGCGAGCCCGAGCGCCGGCGCGGGCTTGATCGGTGCGAATGCGACGCTCTGGTCGCAGGCGGGCGAACTGGTCGCCGTCGGCACAGCGCAAGCGCTTTGCATCCCGAATCTGCAATATGCCGCGTTGCTCAGCGTCGACGAGAACGCGCGCGCGGCACCATGAGCAGCACGCGTGGACTAACCGAAGATCGCGCCGCTGCGGCGGCGAGCAAACCGACGAAAGAATCGAGACCGGGTGCGCGCGAGTTCGTCGCGTTGACGGCTTCGATGATGGCGGTGTACGCGGTGCTCATCGACGGCGCGATGCCAGCGTTGGCGGCGATCGCTGTTGGTTTGGGTGTCGAGCATGCCAATCAAGCTCCCTACATTATTTCAGCGTTCATTCTTGGCATGGCGCTCGGGCAGACATTTTACGGGCCGCTGTCCGACAGCATCGGACGGAAGCCCTCGATTTATCTCGGCCTCGCCGTATGTGCGGTGGGTTGCGTTATTTCCATTGCCTCGACCACCTTCGCGGCGATGTTGATCGGCCGGTTCTTCCAAGGTCTCGGCGCCGCAGCGCCGCGAACGGTGACGATCGCGCTGATTCGCGACGGACACGAGGGCGCCGCGATGGGGCGAGTAATGTCCTTCGTGCTGGCGGTTTTCGTGATCTTGCCGATACTCGCGTCGATAGTCGCGCAAGGCATTCTGCTCATCGCCGATTGGCGTTTCATCTTCGCAGCTCTGTTCGCGTGGGACCTTGCGATCTTCGCATGGCTCGCCCTGCGTCAACCCGAAACGCTGCCGCGCGCGCGGCGCAAGCCGTTCTCCTTGCGTCCGCTGGCGCTGGCCGTGCGCGAGACCTTTGCCTCGCGTGCGGCGCTGCGCTACACGCTCGCGGGCAGCTTCATCTTGGGTGGGTGGTTTGGCTACGTGAATTCCGCGCGCCAGATTTTCCAGGACATTTACGGCGTCGGCGCCGGTTTTCCGTTTTACTACTCGGTCGCAACACTCGCGTTCGGTGCGATGTCGCTCGGCAACGCGCGCCTGCTGCGGCATGTGGATATGCGCACGTTGTGCCGCCGCGCGACCGTCGTCGCGGCCGTTCTGTCCGGCACGTTCTTCATCGTCACGTATGCGGCCGCAGGCTGTCCGCCCCTGTGGGCGACGACGGTTTTTATCGCCGCGCTCTTCGCGTGCTTCGGCACGCTGATCGGCAACTTTACGTCGCTGGCGATGGCTCCGCTCGGCCACATTGCCGGCGTCGCCGCCGGCGTGGTGAGCTCGCTCACCTGGCTGCTCGCGCTGATATTGGGAGCGATCGTCGGGCAAAGTTTCGACGGCACGCTCCTGCCGTTGGTAGCCGGTTTCACCGTTCTCAGCGTGGCGGCGCTCGCGGTCGGGAAGTGAAGACCCGGGACAATGCCGGCGGCGATGTCGTTAGCTCGCATTAGCGAGTCGTACGCCCTATGGTTTACTGACGTAACGCCTTTCTTATAACCCGTTACACCGTCGGCACGGTTCCTCCGTCGATTGCATATTCGCTCCCGTGAATCGACGCGGCGCGGTCGGACGCGAAAACGGGAATGCGTTAGCGCGCGCCTGATCCCGGTCTAGGTTTACCGATAGCCGACCATGGCCGCCGGCCGTCAAGGACCGAACTGTCGGCAGATCATGGGCGATGCGTACCGCATGAAGAGAATGAAAAGCGGTCGTGCACATAGGGCGCGCTGCTTTTGCCGATCACGCACGTGCTACCGCTTGATCGTATCAACGACGGGTTCGATCTCATGCATAAGGGCGACTCGATTCGCTCGGTCGTGATTTATTAGACGGCAAACCCTTCGGATAGCCCCACCAACGTATAAGCACTCGAATCGCGCGCGCATCGCTCGCAATGCACCACGTTAGTGCCAGAACGCGCGTGCACGCTTAAGAACCATCACCGCAAAGTGCAGAGATAACGGCAGGACGAAGGTCACGTACGTTGGTGCCGATCTTGCATCTCCGCGCGGGCGCATGCGCCCCATATGTTTAGGCAGTTTCCCAATTAATCACCCGTATTAACTATCGAGTTAGAGGAGAACTATGTCCTATCTGGTCCCATCAGAATTTGTCACCAAGATGGTGGATGCTGGTGAATCCAAGATCTACATGTCGACGCGGGATACGGTCATCCGAGCTTATATGGCGGGAGCCATCCTGGCGTTGGCCGCCGCATTTGCGGTCACGGTCACTCAGTCGACTGGCCAGCCTATCGTTGGGGCGGCTTTGTTTCCGGTCGGCTTTTGCATGCTCTATTTGTTGGGCTTCGATTTGCTGACCGGTGTCTTTGTTCTGACGCCGCTCGCATGGCTTGATAAGCGCCCGGGTGTAACGCTTGGCGGCATCTTGAAG
>JBGPCS010000243.1:0-4899 GCA_041481875.1 Sulfurifustaceae bacterium | reverse complement strand
GTCTCGCCGCGCGTGAAGAGCGAACTGCCATGCGTACGCGGCAGTACGCCGGTGCGAACCGTGATCGGTCGCACCGTGCGGGTGTCGCGCCCATCGATGCGCGGCGCGCCCGAGAGAATGCGATCGCGAACGATGCGGTACTCGATATCGCCGACTAGCTTGAGAACTTTTTCTTCGGCGTCTTCCGACGAACCTTCCGGCGCGAACTTCGCGACAGCCTCGGCACGGATCTCGCTCATGCGGTCCTGGCGCTGTGCTTTTTGCGGAATTTTGTACGCCTCGGTGATGGCGTTGCTAAACGCGCCTTTCAGCCCATCTTTCAGCGCGCCGTCTTCGACCGGAGCCTTCCACTCCCAGCGCGCAGCGCCCGCCTCTTTCACCAATTCCCGAATGGCCTGGATCGCGGTTTGCATTTGCTCGTGGCCGAACATGACGGCGCCGAGCATCACATCTTCCGGCAGCTCCTTCGCTTCCGATTCGACCATGAGCACGGCCTTTTCGGTGCCGGCCACGACGAGATCGAGTTGTGAGGTCTTGAGAGCCGTGTTGGACGGATTGAGCAGATACTTGCCGTCCTGATAGCCGACCCGCGCCGCGCCGATCGGGCCGCGAAACGGTGCACCCGACAGCAACAACGCGGCGGACGCGCCGATCATGGCGACGATGTCCGGATCGATGTCCGGGTCCATCGACTCGACGGTAGCGACGATCTGAATTTCGTTGAAGAAGCCTTCGGGGAAGAGCGGACGGATCGGACGGTCAATCAGGCGGCAGGTCAGTATTTCTTTCTCGGAGGGTCGGCCCTCACGTTTGAAGAAGCCACCCGGTATTCGGCCGGCGGCGTGCGTTCGCTCCTGATAGTCGACCGTGAGCGGGAACCAGTCCTGCCCCGGCTTCGCCTGCTTTGCCGCGACTACCGCCGCAAGCACGACCGTGTCGCCCATCGATGCCAGCACTGCGCCGCTCGCTTGGCGCGCGATCTCGCCGGTCTCCAGGCGAACCGTACGGTCGCCGTATTGAAAGGTCTTCGTGACTTTTGCCAACGCCTTATCCTCTGGGGGTTATTTGCGCAATCCGAGCCGTTCGATCAGGCGGCGATAACGCTCGCCGTCCACTCCTTTCAGATAGTCGAGCAGCTGCCGGCGCTGGTTCACCATCTTGAGCAACCCAATGCGCGAGTGATGATCCTTCGGGTGCGTTTGAAAATGACCGGACAAATCGTCGATATGCGCCGACAGGAGCGCAACTTGCACCTCCGGCGAACCGGTGTCGCCCTGGTGCGTCTGGTAGTCCAGCATGACTTTGGCTTTCTGTTCTGCCGTGAGGGGCATGTAACTACCTCGTTTTCCTTCGTGTGCCGTCTTCGGAGGGCGCGTATTCTACTAGCGGCTCCCCGGCCTAACAACCTTGTTTTCCGTTACCCACGCGCTGAATCGATCCGCCTCAAAACCTCTGCGCCATCAAACGGCGCGGCGCGATGCGTCCATCGTCCAGCACTTGACCCATGCCGAGGAAACGGTCCTGCGCGTCGTAGAGTCGCACCCAACCGGGCGAATGCGGATGACGAACCGACACCGGTTGTCCGCGCAATACATAGTGCGTCGCCAAGAGTGTCAGGTGTATATCCGGTATCGCACTCACGACCCGATCCGCCGGCATCACATGACGTGATCGCTCCTCCATATCGCACATCGAAGCGAGTTTTTCGAGCGTTATCGCCCGCGCGACGGTCAGATCGCCTACCGCGAGACGGCGCAGCTCAGTGACGTGCGCGCCGCAACCGAGCCGCTCGCCCAAATCGTACGCGAGGCTGCGAATGTACGTTCCTTTGGAACACGCGACCTCGACCTCGACACGATCGCCCGCAAACGACTTGAGCGTGAATTCACGTATGAGAACGCGGCGCGCCACGCGCTCCACTTCGACGCCATCGCGCGCGAGCTCATAGAGCGGCCGGCCATCGCGCTTGAGCGCCGAATACATCGGCGGGATCTGATCGATCTCGCCGCGAAAATCCGCCAACCCACGCTCGACCACGTCCCGGTCGACCGATACCGCCCGCACCTTGAGAACCTCGCCGTCGCCATCGAACGTGGCGGTCGTTATCCCCAGGCGAAAAACCGCGCTATAGCGCTTCTCCGCGTTCAGGAGAAACCGCGACAACTTGGTTGCCTCGCCGAAACACAACGGTAACAAGCCGGTCGCAATTGGATCGAGATTGCCGGTATGCCCCGCCTTCGCGGCATTGAGCAGGCGTTTCGCTTGTTGCAACGCTTGGTTGGAGGTGTAACCGCGCGGCTTATCGAGTAACAACACGCCGTCGATCGCACGCCGCGCCTCTCGCTGGGACGAGGCGCCCGTCATTTTCCCTTTCCCGCTCGATCTTCGTTAAGCGCGTGATCGATAAGTCGGGACAAGCGATCGCCGCGTTCGACCGAGGCGTCGAAATAAAACTTCAGCTCGGGAATTATGCGTAGCGCGACGCGCCCCGCCAGTTCGTGACGCAGATGCCCGGCGGCTTTCTTAAATGCCGTCAAAACCGGCTCCGCCGCGGCTTCGCCGGCGAGCACGGTGAAATACACGCGCGCAGCCTTTAGGTCAGGCGATACGTCTACGTGCGTGACCGTCGCACGGTGAGTGCGTGGATCATCCAGCCCGCGCGGTATCAGGACCGCCAGCTCGCGCTTAATGAGCTCTGCGACCCGAAGCGGTCGATTTGTGTCCTTGCGCATATAATCTTTGAAGCTGCAAATGAACGTGGATAAAGAAAACAGAGTTACGAATCTCCGGCGACCCACTCGCCAGACAGCTTGATCGAATTCTCGCTTTGATCCGCGTATATCGGCGCTCGGCTGCGGTTCCCCGATCCCTAAACGCGCGCAACCTCGACCTTCTCATAGACTTCGATTTGGTCGCCGACCTGGACATCGTTGTAGTTCTTCACCGAGATTCCGCATTCGAGTCCGGCCTTGACCTCGCCGGCGTCGTCCTTGAATCGGCGCAGCGACTCGAGCTCGCCCTCGAAGATCACGACGTTGGCGCGCAGCACACGGATCGGGCGGTTGCGTCGTACCACGCCTTCGGTGACGAAGCACCCGGCGACGACGCCGATTTTCGGCGCGCTGAAGACTTGGCGCACTTCCGCGAGACCGAGGAACTGTTCCTTGATCTGCGGTTTCAGCATACCCGTGATCGCGGCCGTCACATCGTTGACCGCGTCGTAAATGACGGCGTAGTAGTGCACGTCGACGCCGTGCGTTTCGATCAGCCGGCGCGCCGCGGCGTCGGCGCGCACGTTGAAACCGATGATGATGGCGCTCGAGGCGGCCGCGAGATTAACGTCGGACTCGCTGATACCGCCGACCATCCCGTGTACCACCTTGACTTTCACCTCCTCCGTCGACAGCCGCTCGAGCGCCGCGCTCAGCGCCTCGACCGAGCCTTGCACATCGGCCTTGATAATGAGGTTAAGCGTCTTCGCCTCGGCGCTCTCCTGCAATTGATCGAAGACATTCGTGAGCTTCGCGCTCTTCGCCGCGAGCTGCACGTCCTTGAACTTACCCTGGCGGTAGAGCGCGATTTCGCGCGCCTTGCGCTCGCTCTCGACCACGACCATTTCATCGCCCGCGCTCGGCACGCTCGATAAACCTTGGATCTCGACCGGGATCGACGGACCGGCTTCGCGTACCGGCTTGCCTTTTTCATCGAGCATGGCACGCACGCGGCCGAACTCGCGTCCCGCCAGCATGACGTCGCCTTTGTGCAGCGTGCCGCGTTGTACCAGCACCGTGGCAACCGGGCCGCGACCTTTATCGAGCCGCGCCTCCACCACGATGCCGGAGGCGGGGCCGGTGCGCGGCGCTCTCAGCTCGAGAACTTCGGCCTGCAGCAGCACTGATTCGAGCAGCTTGTCGATGCCGGCGCCGGTCTTCGCGGATACGTCCACGAAAATATCGGAGCCGCCCCATTCCTCAGGCACAACCTCGTGCTTCGTCAGTTCCTGACGTACACGTTCGGGCTGAGCTTCCGGCTTGTCGATTTTGTTCACCGCCACCACCAGCGGCACTTTCGCCGTGCGTGCATGATGAACCGCTTCGACCGTCTGCGGCATAACGCCGTCGTCGGCGGCGACGACAAGAATGACGATATCGGTCGCCTTAGCGCCGCGCGCGCGCATCGCGGTAAACGCCTCGTGACCCGGGGTATCGAGGAAGGTGACGACACCCCTCGGCGTCTCGACGTGATACGCGCCGATATGCTGGGTGATGCCGCCGGCCTCGCCCGCCGCCACTTTGGCCTTGCGAATGTAGTCCAGCAGCGACGTCTTGCCGTGATCGACATGACCCATAACGGTCACGACCGGCGGGCGCGGCTCCGCGGCTATCTCCACTTGTTCGACGCCGCTCAGCAGCGCCTCGGGATCGCTCGGCCGTGCTTCCTTCGCGACGTGTCCCATCTCCTCGACGACGATGGTCGCGGTGTCGCGATCGAGCACCTGGTTGATCGTAACCATCATGCCGAGCTTCATCAGCACCTTGATGACCTCGGCGGCCTTGACCGACATTTTCTGTCCGAGCTCGGCGACGGTAATGGTCTCCGGCAACATCACCTCATGCACGATCGGCTGCGTCGGACGTTCGAACGCGTGCTGGCCGGACATACTTGTCACGACCGTGCGCGGCGGCGCGACGCGCGTCTTGCGCCGCATCTTCTTGCCTTCGGCGAGGTGTAGCTCGCCGCGCTCGCGATCGTCGAGCTTGGCGTGCCGGTCTTTCTTGTGCTTCTCGTGCTTCTCTTTTTCTTTTTCCTTTTCCTTCTCTTTTGCCTTTGGTTGCTCCGGCGGCTTCTTCGGCGCTTCGGCGACAGGTGCAGGCGCCTCGAGCACAGCGGGTGCGGGTG
>JBGPCS010000242.1:0-4904 GCA_041481875.1 Sulfurifustaceae bacterium | reverse complement strand
TAGAACGTGGAGAAATGCTCGAGTCCGTGAAATAAGTACAACTCGGCCGACACTTCGGCGCCATTTAACACCATGTACATCGCACGGGCATTTTTTACGTCAACCGTAAAATCGAGAGTACCGTGGTATAGAAACATGGGCGGATCGTCTCTCGTCACCAGCGCGATCGGAGACGCCTCGCGCCACAGCTCCGGGTTACGGTCGTACGGGACACCCATGAGGCCATTCGTGAGTGGACCTTCCTTGTAGTCGCGAAGATCGACCGGCGTGCCGCCGGCCACGACCGCTTGCACGCGCGCGCCGTCGATAAACTGCTTGTCACCCGGGCCGGTCACGCCGACGAGCGCAGCGAGATGAGCGCCGGCGGAATAGCCCCAGATCCCGATGCGATCGGCGCGCACGTTCCGAGCCGTTGCGTTGGCACGCAGCCACACCACCGCCTGTTGGATATCATGCAATTGCGCCGGAAAATTCCATTGTGGCGCGAGACGATAGGAAACATTCATGACGACGTAGCCACGCTTTGCAACCGCTCGCGAGATGCTCTCCATGTCCTCGCGACTTCGGCTCTGCCAGCCGCCGCCGTGGATCGTTATCACCGCGGGGAATGGCCCGTCGCCCATGGGGATGTATAGATCGGCGCCGAGCGGCTGCGGCCAATTTCCAGGAGTGTAGGTGACGTTCGACACAACGGTCACATCGAGTGCCGTAACGGGCGTCGCGCGCGGCGACGTCGGGTATCCCTGGTGCGAAACGCATGCAGATAGCAATGCCGCGAGTGCCACGGGTAACTTTCGGATCATGCGGTTCATCCCTGCTTCGATACGGCTCCGACGACAAATTGGATGCGCCGGCGACATACGGCACGGGACCGGCGAGAGCGATTCACCGGCTGTAGTCAAAGAGTCCGCACGCAGTGATAAACGATGAGCTGGCTCTTCCCGTCGAACACGTAGCGCTTTTCGACCTTCTCCCACGGCAGCGCGCGCCGCTGCCGGCTTAGCTCATCGCGCAGTCGATTGAATTCTTTTTCCTTCGCCAGGAACGCGGTGTGCGCGGCCAGCCACTCCTCGTGCGAAACCACCTGATGATTCTTGATGCTACTGTCGTCCTTGCTCATGCTTTGCTCCTGATGGCTCGGTTCAGCATGGGGCCATACCTTAGCGCGGTTAACGACCCTATAATAGGTACGCTTTTAGTCAGCAACGATCAACCGCGCGTAAGATGAACATTCCTGACGCCCGCTCATGCGCACCGCGCCGCCGCCGCAAAGGCTGACTATGCATCGCACCATCGCACTATTGCTCGCGTCGTTTCTCGCCGCTTGCGGAAAGACGTCGAACGACTCCTGGCAAGGTTATGTCGAAGGTGACTTCGTCCTCCTCGCCTCACCTTTTGCCGGACAGTTACAGAAACTCTTTGTACAACGCGGAGATCGCGTCGATGTCGGCAAGCCCGTGTTCGCGCTCGAACAAGAAGCGGAACGTGCGGCCCGATTGGAAGCCGAGGAACGGTTGAAAGCCGCGCAGGCGCGGTTTGAGAATCTCGGCGTGGCGCGCCGGCCGGCGGAACTCGACACGATTCGTGCCCAGGTCAGAGAGGCCCAAGCGAGTCTGGAGCTGGCGAAGTCGAATCTGGAACGAGAGGAGCGGCTGCTGAAAGCCGGTTACACCGCGAAAACACGCTACGACGAGGCGCGTTCCATCTTCGAACGCGACACCGCGCGTGTGAACGAAGCCGAGGCGCAGCTAAGGAATGCCCTGATGCCGGTCGGGCGCGACGCGGAGCTCAAAGGCGCCGAGCGCGAGGTCGCAGCAGCGCGCGCGGCGGTCGCGCAGGCGGCGTGGCGGGTGCAGCAGCGGAGCCTCAACGCGCCGGTTTCGGGTCTGGTGCAGGACACGTACTTCGCCGAGGGCGAATGGGTACCGGCGGGACGTCCGGTGGCGTCGGTGTTGCCGCCAGGCAATGTGAAAGCGCGCTTCTATGTTGCGGAGAATGTCGTGAGCACGCTGACGACGGGACGGGCGGTCGAAATTCGCTGCGACGGTTGCCCCGCGACCGTCGCCGCCAAAATCAGCTACATCTCCGCGCAAGCCGAATACACGCCGCCCGTGCTTTACAGCAAGGAGTCGCGCGCGAAGCTCGTGTTCCTCGTCGAAGCGCGGCCAGAACCGACGGATAGCGCGACGCTGCGTCCAGGCCAACCGATCGACGTGAGCTTGAAGTAACCGCGGTGAGCGGCGAGCTCGTCATCGACGTGCAGAATCTGAACAAGTCGTTCGGCGACAAGCACGTCGTCAAAGACTTCTCCCTGCAGGTGCGACGCGGCGAGATCTATGGATTCCTCGGTCCGAACGGCAGCGGCAAGACGACCTCGATCCGCATGCTGTGCGGCCTGCTGCGACCTGACTCCGGCTTAGGCACTTGTCTCGGCCACGATTTAATACGCGAGACGGCAGCCATCAAGCGCGAGGTCGGCTACATGACGCAGCGCTTCTCGCTATGGGACGATCTCAGCATCCGCGAGAACCTCGATTTCATCGGGCGTATGTACGACATGAAGGATCGCGCCACTGCGGTGTCCGCGGCAATCCGCCAGCTCGGGCTCGAGTCGCGTCAAGATCAACTGGCGGGCGCGCTTTCGGGAGGCTGGAAGCAGCGGCTCGCGCTCACCGCGTGCCTGTTGCATCGGCCGCAACTCCTGCTTCTCGACGAACCGACCGCGGGCGTCGATCCAGTGGCGCGGCGGGATTTCTGGGAAGAAATCCACGCGCTCGCGGCGCAGGGCATTTCGGTGCTCGTCTCGACTCATTATATGGATGAGGCCGAGCGCTGCCATCGTCTCGCGTATATCGCTTACGGAAAACTTCTCGCGACCGGTACGCCGGACGAGGTCCTACATCTTTTCGCGCTCGTGACCTGGGAGGTTAATGGATCCTCGGACAAGTTGGCGGAATTGAGCACACAGCTCCACGCCCGCTCCGGTGTCGCGCACGTCACCGCCTTCGGCCATACCTTGCACGTGACCGGAGAGGACGCGGCATCGCTCGAACGCGCGATTGCGCCGTTTCGCAACGGGCCCGGATTGAAATGGAGACGCGCCGAACCGACGCTCGAGGATGTCTTTATTCATCTCATGCCGAAAGGCGTGGATAATTTTTCATGAGGGTGGGATTTTCCTGGTCGCGCTGGGTCGGCATCATCATTAAGGAGTTCATTCAGCTCCGGCGCGACCGCCTCACGTTCGGCATGATCGTCGGAATTCCGGTGATCCAGCTATTGCTCTTCGGGTACGCTATCAACGCCGATCCGAAGCGTCTCCCGACCGCGGTACTCGCCGCCGACTCGAGTCAGTATTCGCGCACGCTGATCGCGGCGTTCCAAACCAGCGGCTACTTCCGCATCGATCGCTACGCCGCCAGCGAAGCGGAGGTAGAAACCCTGCTCTCGCACGGCGATGTGCAATTCGCGATCACCATACCGGAGAACTTCGGCCGCAAATTGGTGCGCGGCGAGCGGCCGGTATTGCTCGTTGAGGCCGACGCGACCGATCCCTCGGCGACCGGCAATGCCATCGCGGCGCTCGGCCAACTCGCGAGCGCCGCGCTCGCGCGCGATCTGCGGGGCCCCCTTGGCGATATTGTCCCCTCGGCGCCAACGGTCGACGTGCGCGTGCACCGGCGCTACAACCCCGAGGGCGTGACAGCCTACAACATCGTACCCGGCTTGATCGGCGTCATTCTCACCTTGACGATGGTGTTGATGACCGGCCTCGCGATGACACGCGAGCGCGAGCGCGGCACCTTCGAAAATCTGCTGTCGACGCCGGCGCTGCCGATTGAAGTCATGACCGGCAAGATCGTGCCCTACATCATGATCGGCCTGATTCAGGTGACGCTTATCTTCGTCGCCGCGCTGCTGCTGTTCGAGGTACCGATGCAAGGCAGTGCGTTGTTGCTGTACGGCGTGATGCTGCTATTCATCGCCGCGAATCTGACGCTCGGCATCACGTTTTCGTCTATTGCGCGAAATCAATTGCAGGCGATGCAGATGACGTTCTTCTTTTTTCTACCTTCGATCCTGCTCTCGGGCTTCATGTTTCCGTTTCGCGGCATGCCGGAATGGGCGCAGTGGATCGGTTCGGCGCTTCCCCTCACTCACTTTCTGGTGTTGGTGCGCGGAATCATGCTCAAGGGCAACGGTCTCGCGGAGCTGTGGCCGCAGATGTGGCCGATCGCCGTCTTCATGCTCGCGGTCATCGCCGTCGGCCTGCGATTTTACAAAAGAACTCTCGACTGATTGATTTTGCAGAACTCGCTCGCCGCCGTTCGCCTGATAGCGCAAAATAGCGTCGTATGAAAGCGCGCGGTTTCATTCTCCAAACAAGCTATCGTGTTATCACGGAACCGAACGGGCAACGTCTTCCCGTCGTGCATCTTTATGGGCGGCTGGAGGACGGCGGCACGTTCCTCGCGCGCGACCATCGCCAACGGCCGCACTTCTACATCCGCGCGACCGACGCTGAGCGCGCGCAGGCGCTCGGCGCGCGGCAGTCGCGACTCGTCGATAGACACACGTTCGATGGCGCGGCGGTATGCCGCATCGAGGTGGAGACACCGCCTGACGTGCCGAGCTTGCGCGACCGCTTGCACAAGGCCGACATCGAAACCTTCGAGGCCGACGTGCGCTTCGCCGTGCGCTACTTGATAGAGCGCGGCATCAAGGGCGGATGCGAGATCGACGGCGAAGCCACGCCGGGCACCGGCGTCACGTGGACTTTCGACAATCCGACGCTGCGCCCGGCGCGCGTGCATATCGAACCACGCGTGCTGGCGTTCGACATCGAAACCGACGCCAAAGGCGAGCGCCTGCTGGCTATCGCGGTGTACGGTTGCGGCGTGGAT
>JBGPCS010000241.1:0-4910 GCA_041481875.1 Sulfurifustaceae bacterium | reverse complement strand
TACCGAAGTTCAGAATGTGACCGGGCTCAATTGCGGCGCCAATGCGTTCAACTGCCTGCAGGGCAACGGCAGCGGCTGGTACATTGTGCAGAACAACCAAGTACAAGACGGCACGGCGGACCACTGCTACATGCGCGCCAACGGCGGTTGTTTCAGCAACGCGAACGCGCTCGATTCGGGCTGGCAAAACGGCGGTGACGTGTGGGAGTTGAACGCAAATCTCGACTGGCTGACGACGTTCACCGCCCACTGATAGATGCCGGATCCGCGCGGACACGCACGCATTTCGGCAGATGACGTGGCGCAGCGCGCACACGCTGCGCCACGGGTTTAGTTTTTTGAGATGAATCGTTGGATCGCAAAGGCTGCAACAGTTGCGGCCTCGCGTCGAAGGAATGCCGATGCATGCGCCAGTGGCTTCCGTTCTTGTGTGCGTCCGCGTTACCCTGGTCAGTGCTTTTAACGTAGAAACGACTTTGCCGCCGAAAGACATCCACTGATTATCCGTACCGCCGATTCCGGTACTGAACGACGAGCGGTGAAAAGCGGAGGAGCCCCATATGCCACGGAGAGAAACCGTCATCACCGATGCCACCGAAGCGGCGCGCGCGTTCGGTGCGCTCGCGCATCGGATGAAAGACAACATTTACGTGATGCGTTGGGGCTTGATTTATACCAGCCCTTGGGTCGTGACGGCCCACACGATTCGACATCCGGCAGCGATATTGTTGACCGTCGGGCATGCGTCGTTCGAGTTGAGCGTCAACGAGTACGTCAATCAACATCAAGCGGTCGCAATTCGCCCGATGACCGAACGCGGTTTGCGCGCCAAGGACGTCATGCTCGTCAGTATCCAAGTTCATCCAAACTGTCCTCACTTTCGTCCGTTTCGCGCCATCGCCGACCCCGGCGCGATCATCTTGGAGCGCAATCACTACGCCGCCTACGACGCGTTGTTGGATCGCGCCTACCGCGGAACGCTCAGTATCGACGACGCTTCGCGTTTGTTCGATGAAATCGTAGCGACGACGGTTGAGTACTTACCGAAAGTGAAGAGAATCGATTCGCGCGTCGAAAAGGCGATCGAGCTGCTGCAACAGGACGCCACGTTTCCTTTGAAGGAACTCGCCGCCACGCTCGGCTTGTCGTACGACCGGATGTCGCATCTCTTTTCCGAGGCCGTCGGTTTGCCGCTGAAGAGCTACCAGCTCTGGCAGAAGGCGTACAACGCTGCGTTTCTGTTCGATTCGGCGCGTCCACTGACGGATATCGCACACGCCACCGGGTTCGCGGACTCGGCACATCTCACGCGGATCTTCCAAAGTTCCTATGGCATCAACCCGTCTTATTTGATGGATCGGAGTTGCGTGAAGTACATGATCGATTCGAGCGCGGTGACGAATAAGGGCATGACGAATGAGGGTCACATGGCGAATGCAACGACTAAAACGAACAAGAGTCAGGCCTTGCATTGTAACGTCGTAGCGACCGAAACAATTCGAGACATCGCGCAATAGCCCCTTACGGTCGGAGGGAGAGAGTGAGGTGCTTTTTTTCGGCGTATCTGCCAGCGGTTCGTTAGTCTCTGTTTTTGACCCATCGCCGGTAGCGCCACCCGGCAATTCTGGATCGTCTTCAGGGTAGCCTTCTCCTCGTCGTGCGTTAGCACTGCTCGGTCGTACACATCGGCGGGACCTTGCCAGCGACCCGCCGGTTACGCCAGAGTACGGCCTCACATGTTCACCAACTTCATCGGCGTACTGTTCGACGGCATCGCGTACGGCAGCCTGCTGTTTCTGATCGGCATCGGGCTCTCGGTAACGATGGGGCTCATGAATTTCGTAAACCTCGCGCACGGGGCGTTCGCGATGTTGGGTGGATACGCGTGCGTATGGTTGATGCAGCGGGCTGGGTTGCCGTTTCTCGCGTGTTTGCCCGCGGCGTTCGTGGTGGTGGCGCTTGCGGGCGCGGTGTTCGAGCGCGTGCTGTATCGGCGGCTCTATGCGGCTGGTAACCTCGATCAAGTCCTATTCACCATTGGCCTTACCTTCATGGCGGTGGCGAGCGCGACGTTCGTGTTTGGCTCCGCGCAGCAACCGGTGCAACTGCCGTCGTTCTTGCAGGGGCAAGTTCATGTCGTCGGGCTGGACCTTGGCGCCTATCGCCTATTTTTGATCGCGTTCGTCGTCGCGATCACGGCGACGCTCGGCTATGTCGTGCAGCGAACGCGTTTCGGCGCGCATGTTCGCGCCGCCGTCGACAACCAGCAAGTCGCGCGCGGAATGGGGATCAACGTCGACGCGGTGTTCAGTGTCACGTTCGCTTTCGGCTCCGGACTCGCGGGGTTGGGCGGCGCGCTCGGCATCGACGTGCTCGGGCTCGATCCCACGTTCGCGCTGAAGTATCTAGTTTATTTTCTGCTGGTCGTGACGGTGGGCGGGGCGGGGACGATCACCGGTCCGCTGGTTGCGGCGCTCGTGCTCGGCGTGTTCGACGTCGCGGGCAAATACTATGTGCCCGCCGTCGGTGCGTTCGTGATCTATGCGGTGATGGTCGTGTTGCTCGTTCTGTTTCCGGCAGGATTGCGCGGGAGGCGCGCGTGACGAGAAATGGGTCGCCGACGCTCGCGACGACTAAGAACGCGATTCGCCATAAGCTACCGCACGATCGTTGGCAAGTCGCGGAGATTGCGTTCTGGCTGTTGCCGCTGGCGGCGTTCTTCGTCTTCCCCGGCTATCTCGTGCTCGGCAGTCAAATTCTCATCGTCGGCTTGTTCGCGCTTTCGCTCGATTTGATTCTCGGTTACGCCGGTATCGTGTCTCTCGGTCACGCGGCGTTCTTCGGAGTCGGCGCGTATGCCGCGGGCTTGCTCGCGGTGCACGGTTGGGGCGAGCCAATCAGCGGATTGCTCTTCGCGGGCGCGGCGGCGGCGGTCGCCGGCTTCCTTACGAGCTTCCTAGCCGTGCGCGGACAAGACTTGGCGCGACTGATGGTGACGCTTGGCATCGGTTTACTTTTCTACGAAGCCGCGAACAAAGCGGCGTTCATCACGGGTGGCGTCGATGGTCTCGGCGGTGTCGCCATGTGGCCGTTGCTCGGCGTATTCAAATTCGATCTCTACGGTCGAACGGCGTTTATCTATAGTCTCATCGTTGTCTTTCTGTTCTTCGTGGCGCTGCGCCAGTTGATCCATTCGCCGTTCGGTTTGAGCCTGCGCGGCATGCGCGAAGGCGCGGCACGCATGCCGGCGATCGGCGCTCCGGTGCGTCGGCGCGAAGTGGCCGTTTTCACCATCGGCGCCGCCGTCGCGGGTGTGGCGGGCGCGCTGCTTGCGCAGACGACGCAATTCGTCGGTCTCGATGTGTTGAGCTTCACGCGTTCAGCCGAGCTGTTGATCATGCTCGTGCTCGGCGGCGCCGGGCGCCTCTACGGCGGCTTCGTCGGTGCCGCGGTTTTCATGCTGGCGCAAAGTTATCTAGCGGGATTGAACCCGGTCTACTGGCAATTCTGGCTCGGCCTGTTGCTGGTGGTCATTGTGCTGTATGCGCGCGGCGGAATATTGGGCGCGCTCGCGACATTGGCGGAGCGTCTGAGGAAATCAAAGATTAATTCCCTCTCCCTCCGGTGACACGCAGGGACGCGCTAAGATCGCGAGAGACAGGAGTCGAGAGCGATCATGAGGGTCAGGGTGAGGGGCGGCGACGGAAGGATTTGCACTGTTTCCCTCCCCAGCCCCTCTCCCGGAGGGAGGGGGGTAATAGATTAGAGGTCCTTTGTCGTGGGTTACTAAGTACATGACCATCGCGTTGCGAACCGAGCGCTTGTCGAAGCAATTCGGCGGCTTCCACGCGAACAGTGACATCGATATCGCGCTTCGCGTCGGCGCGCGTCATGCGTTGATCGGACCGAATGGCGCCGGCAAAACCACGTTCATCAACTTGTTGACCGGCGTGTACCGTCCAAGCGCGGGCGAAATATTTCTCGGCGACGAGCGCGTCACCGATCTGCTGCAGCACCAACGCGTCAAGCGCGGCATGACGCGCACGTTCCAAGTCAGCACGCTGTTTCCCGGTTTGACGGTGTTGGAGTCGGTGGTGCTGGCGATCTGCGAGCGCAAAGGTCTCGCGCGCGCGTCGTTCAAGGCGGTCGCGCGTTATCGCGCCGAAATCGAAGAAGCGGAGACGCTGCTCGATTCGCTGCGGCTGGCGGCCGACGCCGATGCGACGACGCGGTTTCTGCCGTACGGGAAGCAGCGCGTCGTTGAAATCGCGCTGGCACTGGCGACGCGGCCGAAGATACTTCTGCTCGACGAACCGATGGCGGGAATCCCGCTGGCCGAGAGCGCCGAGCTCCTGAAGATCATCGGCAAACTTCCAGACCACGTGACGATTTTATTTATCGAACACGATATGGAAATCGTGTTTCGTTTCGCCGAGCGAATCACGGTGTTGGTCGCCGGCCGGGTGCTGGCGGAGGGCACGCCGAGCGAAATCGCCGCCGATGCGCGCGTGAAGGAAGTGTATCTGGGCGAGGCGCAACATGTCTGAAGCGCTGCGCGTCGACGCCATCAGCGCGGGTTACGGCGACGCGGTGGTACTTGAGGATCTGTCGTTCGTCGTGGAGGCCGGTGAGGCGCTGGCGCTTCTCGGGCGCAACGGCGTTGGCAAGAGCACGTTGCTGTTGACGCTCATGGGATTGACGCGCCGGCACGCCGGGACCATCCATTGGCGAGGGCGCGACATCACGTCGCGGCCACCGCACGAGCGCGCGCAATCGGGCATCGGTTGGGTGCCGCAGGAGCGCGGGATGTTCGCCTCGCTCACCGTCGATGAGCACTTGCGCGCGGTCGCACGCCCCGGGCACTGGGACCGTAAACGCGTGTACGCGCTGTTTCCGCGGCTGGAGGAGCG
>JBGPCS010000240.1:0-4914 GCA_041481875.1 Sulfurifustaceae bacterium | reverse complement strand
TTCGACCCCGAGCGCGATGCCGCACTCGATGGAGCCCACCGCGATCGCCATCGCCACGCGATGCAGCGTCTCCATGCTGGCACCGCACTGGCGATTGCTGCTGAAATTGGGAACCTCGAACGGCAGCCCCGCCAAGCGCGCAACGATTCCGAGGCGGCTGTACTCGCTCGCCGGGCTTACCGTGCCCATGCCAATGTCTTCGATCATGCGATCTTGGACTTTCGGGTTGCGATCGAGCAGGGCGCGCAAAACCTTCGCGCCCGCTTCATCGAGGCGGGTTGCAACGAGTTTGCCGCGCGCTCCACGACCGAAGGCGCTACGCATACCATCGACGATGACGACGTTCTGAAGTCCCATGGTTCTTTCTCCGAATTCTCGGTTTCTGTCAGCCTATCTCCGGCCGCGAGCGGTGTCCGCGAGGAATCGAGCGTCGCTCTAGGTGCCGATTCGACCGGGCTACGTGTTCACATATTGCACGGGACCACGCAGATTGTGCAACGCGGTTATGCCGAGAACTCTGTTTTTCTCCGACGCGGGCGACCACGATCATCCGCAAGCGAAGATCAAACTAAGGAAGCTCTGATTAATTCCCTCTCCCCTTGCGGGAGAGGGGTTGGGGAGAGGGGTGATCATAAATTTTATCTTCAAATCTCCCCTCTCCCTGTCCCTCTCCCACAAGGGGAGAGGGGGACACATGAATAAATCAGGGTTTCCCTAACGGTGATCAAGCCCGAGTTGCCGTTGTGAACGAATGCATTCTTTTCAAAAGTATTCGATCCTGGCCCGAATGGCACTTACTTTAGGAGAAACCGAACAGAATCCGCAGATGAACGCAGATCAACAGTAATGATAAACGCAAAAAATTCTATCGTTATCTGCGTGTATCGCAGTGAGTCATCTGCGTGCATCTGCGGATTCCGTGGTCGTTAGGGTGTCCGGTTGCTTAAAGTAAGTGCCATTGGATCCTGGCCCTAATGGCGCTACCTTAACACCGCCGCTACGCGCCGTTCTTGCACATTACGAAGCTGTTCGCGCAAAACGTGCCGCGGTTTCGTGAGCCAATGTTGCTGCGGTCGTCGCTTAACGACGCGCGGCTCAATCCGATCGGGCCGGTGCGGGAGCCGCCGGCGGGCGAGGCCGGTGAGGAGGGGCGCGTGCGATATCGCGACACCGTGGCGCGAGCCATGCCGCAAGTTCCTCTCGAAGGCGTTGAGCAGTTGCAGCGCCGCTTTAAAGCTCAACTGCCGCGGCAATAGGTAGTGCGCGTAGGCGGCCTGCGCCATCACCGCGCGCACCAGGTTATAGGCCAGCAGATGCACGGCGATCTCTTGCTCCACCATCAGGGGTGTCTTGCAACGTAGGATACCCATCTGCATCACGGTTTTGATGGATCGCAAATCAAGCTCGATGTGCCAACGGTGCCGATAAAGTTGCGCGAGCTCCTGTTTGTTGACGGCGCCGGCATCGGTCAGCGTAGTGATGAGGGTGCGACCGCCGACACGTACTTCGCGCATCGTCAGGGTCGCGGGCATGGTTAGATAGGTAGCCTCCTCCATCCAATCCGGGCGCGTTGGCCGAGCCCAGGTGAGCACGTGATCGCGTGGGCCGAGGCGGCGACCGCGACGAAAATCGGTGGCGCGCAGGTGATGTTGCGGCATGACGACGTCCGCGCCCCGTGCGATCAGGCCCGCGATCATGAAGTAGCCGCAATAGTAACTATCGGCGATCACGACATCCTTGCCGGTAAAGTGCGCCATCAGCCGCCATAAGAGCGCCGTCTCCCCGGTCTTTTTGCCTTCGCACGCACTCACCGCCCATTCGAGCACGGCGCCGGAGGTGAGCGAGACGATCGCCACCAGCCGTGCCAGCGGAAAACCGAGCCCCGGTTTTTGTTTGACGATTTTGTGGAAAGCGGACTTGGTTGGTCTGGGTATCGGGCATCGATACCGTCGTCCCGTCAATGAGCTTGATGTCCCGACCGCGCCAGCGCCAAGCAGCGGGTTGATCGGCGCCCAACCGACCGCTGACTTCCCGTGCCAGACGCGCTAGCAACGACAGCGGCAGCCGCGCACGCGCCTTGCAATAAGGACCGGTATTCAAACTGCACGTCGGCTGCCCGAGCGCCACCCGCGCGCTCAACCCTCGCGCCACCGCATCTTGGCAACTATGATCGGACCCGAGCACTTGTTCGATAAAGAGCGACAGCGTGGTGAGCGGGCCATAGATTCGTTCCCGGTAGACCCCGGCTTCTTCGATGATCCATTCGACTAACGATTGCCTTGGGATGACATTGGCAAGCGTCGTGTTTACCGATTGCACAAACCGTGCGCGAAACCGCCGCACTTGCTCCACCAAACGTTCCTTCTTGTTACACTGCATCGGGGCTGATCCTCTTTGGGTTATCGTTGTACGGATTCGACACCCGCATGATAGCGCGAGGAGGCTTCAGCCCTTTTTCATTTTGTCGGTTGGTGAGGTGATTCTCTTAAGGTAGTGCCATTAGGGCCTGACCCCTTTAATGCTCTTTTTAATGCTTCTCGCTTCTTCCTGATACGCTTGTTATAGTTTTTGGGGGTCGGGTGCCAAGGCTGGCAAACAAGGAGTCGTCATGAAGCCCTCTCTATCGATCATCGCGGTGTATACGGTGTTGTTGATTTCGTGCGGCCCAGGAAGCGGACAGCCTGAGCAAGCCTCGGCTCCCGGTGGCCCCTCGCTTCCTGTCAGCATGGCGGGAGAGTGGAGCGGAACGGCGATGGACTCACAAGGTGCCGTGATCGTGACGTGGGCGTTGGATCAGACGGATACCAGCGTTTCTGGAACTGTGAGCACGCAAGCCGTCGATCCAACCGACGGCTCGTGCAACTCCTGTCATCGGAACAAAACCGGCACGTTCTCGGGAACGATCAGCGGCAACACACTAATGTTGACGATGTTCTTTCCCTCCGAAACCGCCGGCGACCCAACACCCATTTGCACCGCTACGCTCAGCGGCACCGGATCAAGCATGTCCCCAGGAGCGTTTAACGCTGTGTACTCCGGCTCAGACTCGTGCGAAGGCCCGTTCATGAACGGGACGCTCACGATGGCGCATCAACCATAGCGCGAAGTGACGCAGCTTTTTATATGGGTGCCTGCTGAAGTCGAGCAGTTCTTGTAACCAAGACAAGGGAAAGGGGTCGCAGTGAGGCAGTCATCGCTAGCGCGATACTAGTCAGTCGGTGTAGCGTGCGCCATGCGCACGATTCATTCATGCCGTGCGCATGGCGCACGCTACCATTGCTGCATAAACGACGGCTTGGGTCTGATACGTACGGCGAGTCGATCCGGTCGGTCGTACGCTTGCCTCTGCGCACAAACATTTGGGAGTGAGCCCGCGGGCCTCGCTCAGCTTTCCATCGCTTGCGCGATGCGCTCGGGAGTGAGCGGAAGATGGCGCGCGCGCACACCGAGCGCGTGTTGCAGCGCGTTCGCGATCGCCGCCGCGGTCGGGCCGGCGGCGCATTCGCCGACGCCGAGCGGTCGCAGCTCGGGATGGTCGATGAGCACGACGTCGATCTCGGGTATCTCAGAGAAGCCGAGGATCGGATAATCCTCCCACGAGCGCGTGAGCACTCCGTTCGTATTCCAGCGCAGCGCTTCCTTCAAGGTCCAGCTCGCCGCCTGCACGATGCCGCCTTCGATCTGATTGCGCAGACCGTCGGGGTTGATAACTTCGCCCGCGTCGACCGCGGCGACGCAGCGCTTGAGTTTGATTTGCTCGGCGACTTCGATTTCCATCACGACCGCGCAATACGCCGCCGCGTTCTTGTAGCGCGCGAAGCCGATGCCGCGGCCAACGCGCCCGTCGCTCGTTGCGCACGCGATCCAACCCGACGCGCGCGCGGCCGTCTCAATCGCGGCGCGTGCGCGTGGGTCCTCCAGGTGCGCGAGGCGAAATGCGACCGGGTCGGCACCGACCGCCGCGGCCAACTCGTCCATGAACGATTCGATCGCGAAGACATTCGCGTAACCACCGAGCGCGCGCAGCGCGGAAACGCGCAGCACCGGTTCCTGCATGACATGCAGCGCGACTTGTCGGTTCGGCAAAACATACAGCGGGATCGAGTTACGCCCACCGCCGCCGCCAAACTGCATCGGGACGTCGACCGGCGTCGAGGGCGCGTGCGGCGCGGCGAGATGCCACGCGGCGAGCAGGTTCACGCCCTCGCGCGGCGTCGGGCGACTGGAGTGCGGATGGCTCCACACGTCGTGTTGCCACTCGACGATGCGGCCGCTCGCATCGAGGCCGGCCGAGAGCTGCACCAGCATCGCTGCGCCGCACGGCGAGCAGGCGAGCTCGTCCTCGCGCGTCCATTGTACGAGCACCGGACGTCGGCAAGCGCGCGCGAGCAGCGCCGCATCGAGCGCGACGTCGTCGGCGCCGTTGTGGCCGTAGCATCCGGCGCCGTCGCGATGGATCACCGCGATCGATTCGATCGGCATGCCGAGCGCGCGCGCCAGATGGGCGCGCAGAAAAAACACGCCCTGGCTATGCGACCACACCGTGAGCTTGTCGTCGGCGTAGTGCGCGGCGGCGCAGGACGGGCCGATCGAGGCGTGCGCGATATAGGGCCGCGAATAGCTCGCCGCCAGGCGCTTCGCGACCGGCGCACTCGCGGCGTTTACGGAATCGATGAGCACACGCTCGCTCTTCAGCGCGGGGAGCAGTTCACGGATCTCGCGCGGCTCGGGGAGGCTCGCTTGATCCTTCCAGCGTGCCGCCGCGCGCGCTGCGTCGAGGGCCTTCACCGCTTGCTCCTCGCGCTCGGCACACACGCCGACGAAACTGCCGTCGACGACGACCGCGACCACGCCCGCAAGCGCGCGCACTTTGTCGGCGTCGAGCGAGACGAGGCGCGCCGAGTACGAAGGTGG
>JBGPCS010000239.1:0-4918 GCA_041481875.1 Sulfurifustaceae bacterium | reverse complement strand
GTCCACCCGCGTATTGTTCAGACTGACCGCCCAGTGCAAGTGCGGGCCGGTGGCGCGGCCGGTCATGCCGATGTCGCCGATTCGCTGACCGCGTGTCACTCTTGCTCCCGCCGCGACCGCGATACGATCGAGGTGGTTGTACATACTGATCAAGCCGCGGCCATGATCGATGAAGATCGTGCGACCGTTGAAGAAGTAGTCGCCCAGGCCGATGACCACTCCGTCGGCCGGCGCGATCACAGGCGTGCCGCGCGGGGCGGCGATATCGACACCATTGTGCGGTTGACGCTCCTGATCGTTGAAGAAGCGGCGGGTGCCGAACGTGCCGCTCACGCGACCTTGCGCGGGAAGCTGAAACGCCGCGAGCGGAGCCGGGGGTTCGCTCCAGCGCGTGAATGCCTCGATCATCGCGCGCTGATCGCGTCCGATGCGCTCGAGATCGGCGGCAGGGGGATCGACCATGCGTTTATCCTTGAGCACGATATGCTGCGCGCCGTATTCCTTTGCCCGTACGATGAAGCGGCGCGTGCTCGAGCGATCCGAGGCATCGAGGAGCGTGATCTCGTGCTCACCGGCGCTCAGCGTGAGCGGTAATCCGATCACCGCCAGCCAGCGGTTCGATTGCTGCGCAACCATGACACGGTCGGCGCCGAGAAACGCGCGCGGCGGAGTTTCCCCGGCCGAACCGAGTTCCACTGTGGCGACGCCACCCGGAACCGGATCTACGCGCGGCAACCAGTCGGCCGACGCGCTTGTCGCGACGATCATTCCGGCAACCACCGACAGGCGGCGCCCCGCCGTTACGGAGAGGCGAAAAAATTCTCGGACGGACAGCGCAAGCCCTTGGTGTCGCCCGGTCGTTCGTCGCGGGTGTCTCATTTCTCGCGTCGCTCCTTCACCACGCAAGCGAGACTGCCGCGCGCAAGGCGTGCCTCGATCGACTCGCCGGGCGCGACGGCGGCGGCGTCGCGCACGATGGCGCCGGTCTCGCTGCGCACGATGGCGTAGCCACGGTCGAGTGTCGCCAGCGGGCTGAGCGCGTTCAAGGTATGCGCGAAATGCGCGAGACGCCGGCGTCCATCGTCGAGGCGGCGCGCGAGCGCATGCGCCAACCGCTCGTAGAGATGACGACAATCGGTGCTACACGCACGTACGCGCGCGAGCGGAGAGCGGCGTTCGAGGCGGGTCGATAGGTCGTTCATCGCGGCGCGCGCGCGATGCATTCGATGCGATTGCGCGTACTGGAGACGCCGCGCGATCGCATCGAGCCGTTGCGCGAGGTGCGCCAGCCGCGCGCGCGGGTGGATCACGCGGGCGGCGAGCCAGTCGAGGCGCTGTGCGCGCTCGCGCAGCCGGTCGCGCAAGCAGCGAACCAGCTGCGTCTCGATGTGACGGAAACGCTCGAGCCATTCGGCGGAATCGGGGCTCGCCAGCTCCGCCGCCGCGGTCGGCGTGGGCGCGCGCACGTCCGCCGCGAGGTCGGCAATGGTGAAATCCGTCTCGTGCCCGACGGCGGAGACGACCGGAATCGGACACGCGACCAGCGCGCGCGCGACGATCTCTTCGTTGAATGCCCAGAGGTCTTCGAGCGAGCCGCCGCCGCGCGCAAGAATCAAGACGTCACAATCGCGCCGCAGGCCGGCGGTGCGTAATGCCTCCGCGATCGGGCCCGCGGCGGCTTTGCCCTGCACCGTCACGGGATAGAGCAGAATCGGTATCGCGGGAAAGCGGCGTCGCAGCGTGGTGACGATGTCGTGAATAACCGCGCCGGTCGGCGATGTGATGAGTCCGATGCGTTTGGGGAGTCGCGGCAACGGGCGCTTGCGCGCCGCGTCGAATAAACCTTCCTGCGCCAGCCGCATTTTCAGAACCTCGAACGCACGGCGCAACGCCCCTTCGCCGGCCTCCTCGAGGTGCTCAACGATCAGTTGGTATTCGCCGCGCCCTTCGTACAGCGTTACGCGCGCCCGCACTATCACGTGCATCCCATCGCGCGGCGGAACGGCGACGAGACGAAACTGCGAACGAAACAACGCACAGCGGACTTGCGCGGCGGCGTCCTTCAGGACGAAATAGACATGCCCCGATGACGGGCGCGCGAGATTCGAAACCTCACCCTCGACCCAAATCGGTGGAAAGCTGCCTTCGAGCAAAGCGCGCGCCTCACGGTTCAGCGCCGAGACGGTGTACGTCTCCCGTAGCGGAGGAGTGGTCCGAGACGCGGTGACATCATGTTCCATATCTTTATTAAAGTCCGCGAGGCGGCTGACGGAAGCATGCGCGCGGACCCGTTCGCCGCGGGCCGCTAGCGCCGATACGTGTAGTCCGATTTGATATTCGCGCCGTCGGCCGCCTGCTTCTGCGCGAGCAGCGCTTCATCGAGCGCCTTCTGCGCGAGCTTTACCGCCTCCTCGAGATTGCCCGTTTTCTGCGCTTCGCGCGAAGCGCTGAGGTAGCTTTCGGTGTTGAGCCAAAGGAATCCCTTGTCGGCCGCGCGCTTAACCTCCTGTTCCGCGCGCGTGACCACGCTAGCGTAGTCCGGGGTTTTGTCGCGGCTGCGTTTCGGCTCGGGCGGCTTGACGGCGATGGCGGTTTGAGGCTGGGCGCCTTCCGGTTGCTCCGGCGCGGTGCCGGCGCAACCGTGCAAGACCAGCGCGCCGGTAAAAAGGCCGAGCGCCGCCGCGAGTTTCAGGGAGTGTCCCTCGATGGAGGTCATGACGTCACGTAAGGGTAAGCAAATAGTGCCGCCGGTTCCAGAGCGCCGACCGGCGCTCACTCCAGGTGCGGTTTACGGGAGCACGGTGGCTTCCGTATAATACGCCATGCATATCCTTCAAGAAGCGTTAACGTTTGACGATGTCCTGCTGGTCCCGGCCCATTCGAGTGTTGTCCCGATCGACGTCCATTTAAAGACGTCGCTGACCCGCACGATCCAACTCAATATTCCGCTACTTTCGGCCGCCATGGATACGGTGACGGAGGCGCGCACCGGCATCTGCCTGGCGCAGGAGGGCGGTCTCGGCATCATTCATAAGAACCTGCGTTCCGAGCGCCAAGCCGAAGAAGTGCGCAAGGTGAAGAAGTTCGAAAGCGGCACTATCGTCAATCCGATCACCGTGACGCCGGACACGACGATACGCCAAGTGCTCGAGATCACGCGTACCCATGGAATTTCCGGCGTGCCGGTAACGGACAAGGGCGGGCTGGTCGGAATCGTCACGTCGCGCGATCTTCGTTTCGAGACGCGCTATGGCGAGCCGGTCAGCCGGATCATGACGCCGAAGAACAAGCTCGTGACCGTGCGCGAAGGCACACCTCGTGACGAGATTCAGCGGCTGTTGCACGAGCATCGCATCGAGAAGATTCTCGTGGTCGACGACAAGTTCGGATTGAAGGGGTTGATCACCGTCAAGGACATCCAAAAGTCGAGCGAGTACCCGAACTCAATGAAGGACGCGAAAGGGCGGTTGCGCGTCGGCGCTGCGGTCGGTGTCGGCGCCGGGACCGAGGAGCGCGTCGAGCGCCTGGTCGACGCCGAGGTGGACGTGATCGTGGTCGACACCGCGCACGGTCATTCGCAGGGCGTGATCGACCGCGTGCGCTGGATCAAGAAGCAGTATCCCGACGTCTCCGTGATCGGCGGTAACATCGCCACGGCCGAGGCGGCGCGCGACTTGCAAAAGGCCGGCGTGGACGGCGTGAAGGTGGGCATCGGACCGGGTTCGATCTGCACCACGCGCATCGTCGCCGGCGTCGGCGTGCCGCAGCTCACCGCGATCGCCGACGTCGCGAAGGCGCTTGCCGGGAGCGAGATTCCCGTGATCGCCGATGGCGGCATACGGTATTCGGGCGACATCGCGAAGGCGATCGGTGCGGGCGCTCACAGCGCCATGGTCGGGAGCTTGCTTGCCGGCACCGACGAGTCGCCGGGCGAAGTCGAGATCTTCGAAGGTCGCTCGTACAAAACGTATCGCGGGATGGGCTCGCTCGGCGCGATGGGCGAAGGGTCGAGCGATCGCTATTTCCAAGAGGGCGCGGTGCGCGACAAGCTGGTTCCCGAGGGCGTGGAGGGACGCGTGCCGTACAAGGGGCCGATGGTAAATCTCATTCACCAGTTGATGGGCGGCCTGCGCGCCGCGATGGGTTATACCGGTTCCGCCGATATCGAGATGCTGCGCGCGCGGGCGAAGTTCGTGCGCATCACCAACGCCGGCGTGCGCGAGTCGCACGTACACGACGTGATGGTGACGAAGGAAGCGCCGAACTACCACCGTGAGTAGCGCGAAGACGACGCTGATGAACGATCTCTCGACGAACGTGCCGTCCGAAATGCTTTGGAAAACCATTCGCGCCGAAGTGACCGCGATGGCGGAAACCGAGCCGATGTTGGCCGGTTTCTTCGAGCGCACCGCGCTGCGGCATTCGCGCTTCGAGGACATGCTCGCCGCGCACCTGTCGGCCAAGCTTGCCGGCAGCACGCTCGACGCGGCGTCGCTGGCGAAACTGATCGCGCAAGCGCTCGCCGCCGATCCGGATATCACGGCGGCTGCGCTCGCCGATCTGCAAGCGGTGCGCGAGCGCGATCCCGCATGCAAGACGTACGCGATACCGTTTTTTTTCTTCAAGGGGTATCAAGCGTTGCAGTCATACCGCATTGGGCATTGGCTGTGGCGCGAAGGCCGCGAAGCGTTGGCGTGGACGGTGCAGAATCGGATTTCCGAAGTCTTCGCCGTTGAGATTCACCCGGCCGCCCGAATCGGGCGCGGCATATTGCTCGATCACGGTACCGGACTTGTCGTCGGCGAGACGGCGGTGATCGACGATCATGTTTCGATACTGCAAGACGTTACGCTCGGCGGCACCGGCAAGGAGCAGGGCGACCGCCATCCGAAAATTCGCCGGGGTGTCCTGATCAGCG
>JBGPCS010000238.1:0-4927 GCA_041481875.1 Sulfurifustaceae bacterium | reverse complement strand
GTGCGCGAGGCCGGCGGCGCGGAGACGTCGCCGCCGAGCCAGGCGTCTTTGCTACGCTTGCTCCAGCTCGCGAGCCCGACGCTGCCGGTCGGCGCCTACAGCTATTCGGAAGGTTTGGAATACGCCGTCGAGCGCCGCGCCGTCACCGATAGCGATTCGCTGCGAAACTGGCTCGAAGACGCATTGCATCACGGCGGCATTCGCGTCGAAGCCGCCGTGCTGGTCCGTGTGTTCGATGCGCGCAGCGCGGAAGACGCGAACGCCGTGCGCCGCTGGAACATCTGGCTCACCGCCGCGCGCGAGTCCGAGGAATTGCGCCTGCAAAATCACGAGATGGGCCGAGCGCTGCTCAAACTGCTCGCCGAGCTAGACCCGCCGCCCGCCGGCATCGATTCACTCCTCTCGCAACCTTGCAACTTCGCCGTCGCATTCGCTGTCGCCGCCGCGCATTGGAGCATCGCGCGCGACGCTGCGGTGATCGGCTACCTGCAAACCTGGACGTCGAACATGATCGGCGCCGGCGTAAAACTAATCCCCCTCGGCCAAACCGCCGGACAGCGCCTGCTTTGGGACCTGCAGCCAACCCTCGAAGCCACCGCCCGCGCCGCTGCGACGACCGCCGACGAAGATCTCGCTGTTTCTAATTGGGGCCAGGCGTTGGCGAGCATGGGCCACGAGACGCAGTACTCGCGGTTATTTCGGAGCTAGAGAGTTTGCAGTCGCGCGGCCTCACCGCTCACTCACATCCTTCAGCACGCATTTGATATCGACGATCGGCGTTCCGTCGATCGCCTCCATAGGCGCAACGTGCAATCGATTGCACGCAACTTCCAACACCGAAACGCGATGCAGACCAATCGGATTCGGGCGATCCGGCGAGCGCGTTGCGAAAACGCCGGTCAGTGGCTTCGTCGGCGTTCCGCGCGGGTACACCTGCAGCACGTCGCGCTCGGCGACGTGCAGCCAGGTCAGAACGAGAAGCTCATCGCCGACCTTCATGCCGAGCAGCCCCGGCGCCATGCGATCGGTCAGCTCGATCCACGCATCGGGCGCGCCTTCGTCGCCTTGGCGCGGCGCCGTGTCGGGGTCCGTGAGCTTAGAGCGTACGACGCCGATAGGTTGGACCGAGAATACGGTTTCTTTCATGTTCCCTCGCCGTGACCGATCATCGACATTCACCCTCTCCCCTTGGCGTGCCGTGCAGGGATGCACCCAGATCGAGGAGCGCAGATGCGCGAGAGCGATCACGAGGGGACCGGTGAGGTACCATACTACGATGCATCGCGTCGCCACCTTACCTCTGAGGATCGTCGTACTCACCTTGGCCGCGATGTCGGTCTCGGTGAACGCCGGCGCTGACGCCGGCAAATCGCCCGCCGCGAAGGAGAACAAACCGATGATCGCACTCGTCACTGGTTCCACTTCCGGCCTCGGTCGGGAAGTCGCGCTTCGGCTCGCCGCTCGCGGTACGCAGGTGATCGTGCACGGCCGCGACAGTGAACGCGGCGAGGCGCTGGTGAAGGAAATCGAAAAGCAGGGCGGCAAAGCGCGCTTCTACCGCGCCGACTTCGCCCGCCTCGCCGACGTTCGAGAGCTCGCCAAGGCTGTCCAACGCGACTACGACCGGCTCGATCTGCTCGTCAACAACGCCGGCATCGCCGGGGCGCCGCGCCAGCTAAGCGCCGACGGCTACGAACTGCACTTCCAGGTGAATTACCTCTCGCACTTTTTGCTGACGGATCTGCTCCTGCCTCTGCTTAAGAAGAGCGCGCCGGCACGTATCGTGAACGTCGCATCGGGTGCCCAGACGCCGATCGACTTCAACGCCGTATCGCAACCGCTGCTGCGCATTCCGGACGCGCACGCCTTCCAGATCAACTGGACGCTGGTGAACTGCGGCGTGACCAAAGTGATCTACAGCGAGCGCGGTAAATACCTTTTAACGCTGAACGAGCACGCCCACTTCGAAGGCGAGCGCCGGGACTGATTACCTATCGCTGAGCGCGTTTTAGCCCCCTTGCCCCTGTGGTACAGCTCTCTGGCATGGAGCTTGCAAACCAGTCAAAGGTAGAAAACCACTAGCGTAGCCAGTGTCGAATTACCGAATTCTATTGCGTGGCGTCAAGCCCGGGCGATCCGTCGACGAGGTCGTGCAGGCGCTTGCGCGTTATTCGAAAAAATCGCCCGAGCAGCTGCGCGCGTTACTAACCAGCGGCAAACCGATGGTGGCGAAGCGCACTGCAATCGCCCAGCACGCGACGCAGTACAAACTTCTTCTCGATAAGCTTGGTTGCGATTGCCTAATCGACGCGGAGATTACCACTCGGGCCGACTCGTCCCACACGACGTCGGTGCTGGTCACCGACGTTGCTGATTCCTCCTACGGGGCACCTAGGCGCGGCGTGAC
This sequence comes from Sulfurifustaceae bacterium, assembly GCA_041481875.1. Classification (GTDB taxonomy): domain Bacteria; phylum Pseudomonadota; class Gammaproteobacteria; order Acidiferrobacterales; family Sulfurifustaceae; genus JACQFZ01. The sequence continues at coordinate 2,520 of JBGPCS010000238.1, read as the reverse complement.
ATACCTACAAAAAACGCGTTTCGGCGAGTTTGTGGAAAACGTTGGGCGCGTATTCCGACCAGGGATCGTGCTTATTCTGTTTGTCGTCCTTTATTTCGGTTGGCTGCACGTTCGCGCTTAGATGTACACCTCCGCGAGTGCGCTCGCGAGTCCGCCTCCACGCGCTGGCAATACGCAAGCACCGACTTAGTCTGCGACGCGATTTCGAAGACGGAGCGAGAAGACCGTGCCGCTCGCGTAGCCGCGTTTGAAAGGCTTCACGCGATATTCAAACGGTCGCGCAAATTTACCGACCTCGGCGCTTCGTCAAGTACATGCTCATGCGGGACCTGGCGCGTCCGCGCTTTCCCTTGCGAGCGCCAGCCACCGGGAGCGACCCGCAGTTTGTCATCGAATTTCAACCCTTCATCAAGTTGATCCTGCCAAAACGGCCGCGTCGCTGACAAACTTAAGCTGCCGCGGCCGGTGTGCCGCGGCGGTTGAACACTCCAAAGAGTTCCAGGGGCGGGGCCGACGATCATCAACGGAGGAAATAGTGATGAAGACAATTGCAAATGTTCTTGCCATGCTGGCATTCGTGGCCACGGCCCAAGCTGAGGACGTGAACAAGAGCGATGCCGCGAGCACGAAGATCGCGCCGACCGAACCAGCGACAGCGGCGGCCCCGGCGCCCGCACCCATCCACGGGACAGTCGCGCGCGCGGCCATTACGAACGGAGTCGAGAATCACGAGCCGGTCGACAACCTCGCCGACGTGACGACCAAAACCGAGAAGGTCTACTACTTCACCGAGCTGCGCGACATGGAGGGCCAGACCGTGAAGCACCGCTGGGAACACAACGGCGAGATGATGGCGGAGGTCCCGTTCCAAGTCGGCGGATCGCGCTGGCGGGTTTTTTCGAGCAAGAAACTCGCGCCGACCTCGACCGGCGAGTGGACGGTAGCGGTCGTCGACGGAGCCGGTAACACGGTGCGAGCCGACACCTTCATGTACACGCAAACGCCCACGGCGAGCGCCACGTCGAGCGAGACGCCCAAAGACACCATGACCGGCGCCACCGCGGACACGAAAGCGAAAGCGCCCACCAGCCAGTAAACCGGGCTCTGGCGTCGATCTGACAAAGCCAACGTCCGTACGGGCGTTGGCTTTGTTGTTCGACTCACGTCGCTGCCAATGCGGCGAAAGTGAGATTGATTTTCCGTTTTTATCGTCGAGCTGGCCCAACGCATCGAGGGGCTTAGGGCCAATCAGCGATCGTAGTCCTCGTAGATCGTAGCGTGCGCCATGCGCACGAACTGATACTATTTCTTCCGCGGCCGTCAAGAAATGGCAGCGCAGCCCGCGCAAGCTCCGGCGCGAAGAAAATATCGTAATGCGTGAAATCGGGCAGAATCGCAAGCCGGTTCTTCGACATATGCTCGCAGCCCCGGCCCGCTAGGACGACAAGCGCGAGCGGCTTTGCGAATTAAGTCGGAAACTCACCCCGCGGGCGGACTGACAACCAGAAAGATTGAATCGTACGCACGGCGCACGCTACGCTTGCTGGGCAGGAAGCCCGAATGCGGCGTAGCAGGATGCGCGAGGGTGGCCGCGGGGGTAACGGGGTTACTAAGTGTAGCGTGCGCCATGCGCACGAACTCTTACTAAAACGTTGAACCGTACGCACGGCGCACGCTACGCTCACCATCTGGTTAATCTTCTCAATCGACAAACAAGCACGCTTGCCATCACCGAAGGAGGCGAGGTATGGATATTCCAGTGATCGAGCAGGCCAAGATCCAAGCTCAGGTTTTGATTCCGCTCGTCAAAACTTTGCAAGCCGAACTGGGCGAGGAGCGAGCGAACGCCATCGTTCGAAGGGCGCTCGGCGATCTGTATCGAGAGCTGGGCGATAAGTGGTGGCGGGCGCACGGGTCGAGCAACCTGGGGGACAGCGTGGCTTCGGCGTTCGACACGTTCGCGGCGGGAGATGCTCTGGATTACGAGGTGGTCAAACAAACACCAGACGCCTTTGAGATAAGCGTCACCGGTTGCCGCTACGCGAAGTTCTACAACGAATTGGGCGCACCCGAGCTCGGATTTCTGTTCGTATGCAGCTCGGACTTTCCGATGGCGGAGGGCTTCGGTCCCGACGTACAGCTCACGCGCACACAGACGATCATGCAAGGGGCCAGTCACTGCGACTTTCGGTATGCGCTGAAGAAGCGTAAGGAGGGCGCATGAAGGCGGTTTCAATTTTGGATACCGACCCCTTATATCGCTCGTCTCGGGAACAGTGGAGAAACATGCATGATTGACAAGACGCGAGGCGCTGCATCGGTATCGGGCAGCTCATCCACCCTAGCGACGCGAACGGTTGTGCTCGCCGGCGCCACCGGCCTCGTCGGTCGGGAAATTCTGAAAGGACTCTTGGCGGACGATTCCGTTAAGACCGTTCACGCGCTGGGGCGACGCGCCTTGGATCGGCAGCATCCGAAGCTCATCTCCCACGTCGTCGACTTCGCCGCGTTGCCGCCATT
>JBGPCS010000237.1:0-4946 GCA_041481875.1 Sulfurifustaceae bacterium | reverse complement strand
GAGCGCGTCGGGATCGGGTAAGGGATGGCGGCCGTTCTTGCCGGTCTTGAGACCGGAGAGATCGCGATCGAGATGAAGGAACCGCGCATTGGGAATGTGCGCCTCGCGATACGCACGTTCGCCGAGGTCGGGATCGGCGAGGTCGTGGCGGCAATCGAAGATGCGCCACGAGGCGTCGCCCAAGTGTGTCGCGAGATCGACAGAGGAAATGAGGGTGCGAAAGATCATGGCGGCTATTGAATCATGTTCGGGCACCCTGACCCACGGCCGGCAACGCCGCGCGAGCGGTAGGTTAAAGCGTGTAGCGCCCGGTCGGTATAGGTCGACCGTTGCTCCGAAATAGCGCCCGGCGGCCGGGGCGCGTGTCTACTAGAATTGAGAAAGCAATCCGGCGGCGTCAACCTTCGGCGCGGCGCCGTCGTTGTTAGGGCTACAGGACATCACCGTCCTTCAACCGGTCAAACTGTGAGGGAGTGAGGCAATGAGAATTATCCAATCTGTCGCCGTGCTTGCTATCGGTACCGTGTTCTCGGCCGCCGCCGTGGCGGCGGACACCGGTTCCGTGGTGCAGCGCGACGTGAATCAGCAACAGCGCATCGAACAAGGGCTGCAATCCGGCGCGCTGACGACCAAGGAAGCCGGCAAGCTCGAACGCGAAGAGGGGCGCGTGGATAAAATGGAATCGAACGCCCTCAAAGACGGCAAGCTGAGCCCGGCCGAGAAGGCTCGTATCGAGAGGGAGCAGAATAAGGTGAGCCGCGACATTTATCGCGAGAAGCACGACGCGCAGACGGGCAATCCCAATTCGGCGTCGTCGCAACGCATGCAGGCGGACGTGCAGCGTAATATCAACCAGCAGAAGCGCATCGAGCAGGGTGTCCAGTCGGGACGGCTGACGAACCGCGAAGTCGGCAAGCTCGAGAGGGGTCAGGCGAAAGTGGCGCGTAGCGAGGGACGGGCGGCGGCGGACGGGCACGTCGGCCCGCGTGAGCAGCGGAACATTCAGCGTCGCGACGACAATCAAAGCCGTCGCATTTATAAAGAGAAGCACGACGAGCAGACGCGCAACTAAACCGGTAAGCTCCGCAAAGGAGGTCCGTCAGGACCTCCTTTTTTGTTTCCGCGCCGCGGCCCTCCGCGAGAATCCCCTCTACCTCCGTCGTGTGTCGGGAGGGACAGCGGGTTTGGCGGAAAATTTTCGAGTAACATAGCGATACCTATCCGCGAATTGTTGACATGAGACCGAAGATATTCATCGACGGCGAAGCCGGAACGACGGGCCTGCAGATTCGCGCGAGACTCGAGGGACGTGCCGACCTCGAATTCATTCGGCTGGACGATAAAGATCGCAAGGACGGCAAGAAGCGGGAAGAGGCGCTGAATCAGTGCGATCTGGCGATTCTTTGTCTGCCGGACGACGCGGCTCGCGAGGCCGTTGCCCTTGTGAAGAATCCGCGCGTGAAAGTACTCGATGCCAGCTCCGCGCATCGGGTTCAGCCGGAGTGGGTTTACGGACTGGCCGAAATGTCCCGCGAACAGCCGAACCTCATCGTGCGCGCGCGGCGTGTCAGCAATCCGGGCTGTTATCCAACCGGCGTAATCTTGTTGCTGAAGCCATTGGTGGGCAAGGGCCTGGTGCCGAAAGATCACTCGGTTAGCGTGAACGCGGTCTCCGGTTATACCGGAGGCGGCAAGAGCCTCATCGAGGCGTTCGAAGGAAAAACCGGCGCGAAGGAACCGCCGTTCACGGCGTACGGCTTGAAGCTCGAGCACAAGCACGTCGAGGAGATGCGCATGCACAGTGATTTGACGCATCGCCCGATCTTCACGCCGAGCTACGGCAATTACCGTCAGGGTATCGTTCTGCAGATTCCCTTGCCGCTGTGGGCGTTCTCAAAACCGATCGGCGGCGCCGATCTCCACGCGGCGCTTGCCGGATATTATCGGGATTCCGAATTCGTGACGGTCGTACCCGTCGCTGACGTGAGCGCAATCGACAAGCTCGAGCCGGAAAAATTAAACGGCACGAACAAAGTCGATCTTTATGTTTTTTTCAACGACAGATATCGGCAAGCGGTATTGGCGGCGGTGTACGACAACTTGGGCAAGGGCGCGTCCGGCGCGGCGGTGCAGAACTTGAATCTGATGTTGGGTCTGTCCGAGATCGGCAACCTCGATCTATCCAAGAAGGCGGCGCACTTTTAATCTTGCCGAGACAAAAGCGGTCGCCGTTCCGGCGGCCGCTCTTTTTGCTTCGGGTTGACCGCGATAGCGCGCGTCTACTCCTTAAAGCCCTCGATGTTGATCAATAGCTTGACGTCGTCACCGATCACCGGCAGACCGTACTTGATACCGAAGTCCGAGCGCTTGATCGTGGTCGCGGCGTCCGCGCCGCAAGCGGGCTTCTTCGCGACGGGATGCGCTCCGCAGTGGAACTTGTTGACCGTCAGCGTGACCGGCCGTGTTTGTCCGTGAATCGTCAAATCGCCGTCGAGCGCTGCCAGTGCGTCGCCGCTGAACTGCGCCTTGGTCGACTTGAACGTAATCGTCGGATACTGCGCGACGTCGAAGAAATCCGGCTTGCGCAAATGCTCCTCGAGCTTCGGATTACCGGTGTCGATGGACGTGGTGTCGATCGTGATCTCTACTGTTGCCGTCTTCGCTTCGCGATCGAGCGTGATGCGCCCGGTGGTCTTATCGAAGCGGCCGCGCTGCGTCGAGAAACCGAGATGGCTAATCTCGAAGCTCGGGTAGGTGTGTCCTGAATCCAAGCTATAAGATTCCGGGGCGGCCAACGCGATACCGGTAAACAGACTTAGCGCGGCGAACGAAACATGCCGTATGTACATTGTTGCTCCTTATGTATATTGGGTTGGTTCGGAAAAAATGGCGTCGAGATTCTATCAGTTGCGGCCATTCGATCCAGCGCGCCGATAATCGGGTTTGCCGTCCAGCCGATGGAAGGCGCGACTGTGTTTGCCTCGGTCGCCAACGGATGACGTTAGGCGAGGACAATTGCATCGGGCTCGCCCAAGAAGCGAGTTCGCTGAACGAACGTTTAATGCCCGCGCACGAAGTCGGTGACGGCTTGCAAAACCTCGCCGTCGCCTCGAAACGGTGCAGCCAATTGAACGATGACGTCGGTGTGGTCGGCGTCCGGGAGTTCGATCATCTTTACCGGACCGCCGTACATTTTAATCTTGGACGCCAGACGGTACGTGTTCCCGGGCCTCACGGTGATGTCCTTTCCGCCGGTGATGAGCAGCATCGGTGGGTTATGACCGTCGACGTAGTTGATGGGTTGAGTATGGGGTTCCTCCGATTCCGGTCCGAAGATCTTTCTGAGAGTCTCGCCCCTGATGGGCGTGAAGTCGTAGGGGCCAGCCAGACCGATCATGCCGCGAATCTGGGCTCGCGACAGACCGACTTCCTCAATGTATTGCGGGTCGAGCGCCAACATGGCCGCCAAGTAGGCACCCGCCGAATGGCCCATGATGAAGATGCGATCGGGATCGCCGCCGAATCCCGTGATGTACCTTCGGACCCAACGCGTCGCCTTCGCGGCGTCGAGGAGAAAATCCGGAAACACGACTTCGGGATAGACGCGATAGTCCGGGATGACGGTGACGAACCCTCGCGAGGTTAGCGCCTCCGCGACGAACCGGTAGTCTCCGCGGCGACCGGATTCCCAACCTCCGCCATAGAAGAACACGACGACCGGCCGCGGCTGCGCGCTCGACGAAGTCGGCGTGTACACGTCCAGCGTTTGCCGCGAATGCTCCGCGTAGGGGAGATCCGCCGTTCGTGTGTAGCCCTTCTCGGGGACGGCGACGTTCACGAGGGCGATTGGGGAACAGGCGGTGAGCAACGCCGCGATCGCGAGCAGAACGAAAGTTCTCACGGCGCCCGATGAATCGATCCAGCGCCAGGACTCACGAACGGCGCCGCGCGCCGGATTCAGTAACGCCCGGCTAACATGGGGCGGCGTCTTGTTATTTCGGCCGATTCTCTGGCTCCGCATAGAAGATGCCGATACCCTGATGACGAGAGCGTTCTTAGTATTCTTAGGATTGGCTCACGTCCATGTTGGCTCATCTTCTGTTTCCATGCGCGCGCGCACGGCGACATCGACAGCAGAAGTAACCGAGCCTGGGCCCCGGGGCAAGGATATCGGGGAGTGTGTTGCCGATAAAGACCCGAAAGTTCCGAAATGGTGCACCGAGGCGCTGGCGTTTGCTCGGCATGGGGGTCGAGACGCGCGGATACGCGGGATTACCGCGCACACGGATGCCAATAGGTCCCAGGGGTAGGGATTCCAGGGGTAGGGTCGGCCCAACGCGCTTCGGACGAAGCCCCGCCTACCTTGCCCGGACGAGCGCCAAACGCGCGCTGCGCGACGCCGCCATTACTCGGCGCTGCGTCAACCGGAACAACGCTCGTTCAACGAGGGATGTCATCGCTTACCGCGAGCTTTCGCTACGCGCTCGCTTGATTCAGTTGCGCAATTGACGCGGCATCGAGCTCCAGCTTCGTCGCCTCGATCAAGTCGTTGAGCTGTTCCAAGTTGGTCGCACTCGCGATCGGTGCGGTGATGCTCGGGCGTGCGAGCAACCACGCGAGCGATACCCGGGCCGGCGTGGAGCCGTACTCTTTCGCGACCTCATCGAGCGCGCCGAGAATGCGTAGCCCTTTCTCGTTCAAGTATTTCTTGGCGAGACGCCCACGCGGACTCTTTTTCAAATCGTCCTCGCTGCGGTACTTGCCCGTCAGAAAGCCGCTCGCCAGGGAGAAGTACGGAATGACGCCGAGACCGTGCCTCTGGCAAAACGGCTCGAGGTTCGTCTCGTAGTCAGCTCGCTCGCAAAGATTGTAGTGCGGCTGCAATGTTTGATAGCGCGGGGCGGCGCGTTCCTTACTCACTTGCAACGCCGCGGCGAGCCGGTCGG
>JBGPCS010000236.1:0-4950 GCA_041481875.1 Sulfurifustaceae bacterium | reverse complement strand
CCAACGGGATAAGAACGAGCACGCGGGCGCGGGGATAGAGCAAGAGGTAGGCGCCGAGCACGCCGGAGATCGCGCCGCTCGCGCCGATCATGGGCACGACCGAGGTCGGGTTGGGTAGCGCCTGCGCGAGCGCCGCGACCACGCCACAGAGCAGATAGAAAAAGACGAAGCGCACGTGGCCCATCGCATCTTCAACGTTATCGCCGAAAATCCAAAGATAGAGCATGTTGCCGAGCAGATGGAGCAAGCCACCGTGCAGAAACATGGACGTGAATATTGTCGCGGCGGGCGGAAGGACGTAGAGCTCGTGCGGTAAACGCGCCGTGCCGAGGAGTGTGGCCGGAACGACGCCAAGGCTGGTCACCACGGCTTCGAAGCCGTTCGGGCCCAACGACAATTGCCAGAAAAATGTCAACGTGCAAGCCAGAATCACCGCCACGTTGATCACGGGAGTTGTTGCGTTCGGCACGTCGTCTCGCAGCGGTATCATGAGACGTCCTTCAGCAGAGCACGGGGCTCCTGGCGATAAAAGCGGGTGAGTTCTCGATAGACCTGCGCGAAATCGCGGTAGATGATTTCCGGGTGCGTAAACAGCGTTTCGGTCATGACTGCGAAGAACTCGGCAGGATCGGTTGCGGCGTAAGGATCCAGCGCGGTATCGGGTTCGTCGTCTATCGTCGCGCCGAAGTTCTCGTATGCCTCGGTGAACGTGCGCGCCCAGTCTTCGATCGACATGTCGCCATGCAGCGGTGGGAAGCCATTAGCGTCGCCGTTCAGAATGTCCAACTTATGCGCACATTCGTGGATGACGAGATCTCGATCGGACATCGTTTGGTCGTCCTCAATCGCTTGCCACGACAGCACCATCGGTCCTTGCGCTAACGACTGGCCGCAGAGATCACGCGTCTCGCGATGCACCACGCCGGCGTCATCCGTATATTCGTCGTCAACACGAAAATCGCCGGGATAGACGACGATGTCGCTCCAACCCGCGTAGTAGTCGAACCCAAGATTCAGTATCGGCACACACGCTTTGAGCGCAATCGTGACGCACATTTCCGATGTCGGCTCGAACTGAGCGGCGCCGTCGAATGACTTTGCCTCGAGGAATAGCTCCGCCATTTCGCGCAGACGCCGGAGATCTTTCGTCGGAAGTGCTTGCGCGTAGGCGCAGCGTTCGAGCGCGCGCGACCATAGCCGGGCGCCAAGCGGCGCGCGCGAGTTCCGCCGGTTGGGTCGTCTCCACTTCACGGTCGATGATCCGGATTACGGCGCGGGCGCCGCGTCCTGCAGATAATGAACGGCGAGCCGCTTAGCGTTCTCCACGGCCGGCTGATCGAGCGGATTTACGCCGTAGAGAATGCCGCTGTAAACGGTAACGCGCTGATAGAAGTCAATCAGTTGTCCTAATGTATGCGCGCTCAGCGTCGGCAACTCAATCGTCATATGCGGATGGCCATAGTCACCAATCACGCGGCGCGTCGCGAGGAATTCCGCGGCGATGACGTCGTTCAGCCGCTTTCCCGGGAGATAAGGAAAAGCAGCGCGCTCCGATTCGCGCAGCGGGATCGCCACCTCGTGCGTCCAGCGCTCCAGCGCGATGAACGTGAAAATCTTGTCATGACGGGAAGCGAGATACATCTGTAGCTGGCTGTGTTGATCGACCGCGCCGAGCGCCGTGACCGGAAGCGTTCCGGCCGGCGTGCCGTCCGCACGGCGCTTGCCGAGCGATTCGGCCCACAGCTGCCGGTACCAGTCCCCGAAGAGCCGCAGGCTGTGCACATACGGCATGAGAATCGACTCGCGCTTACTCTTACGGATGTCGAGCAGGTAGTAGAGCGCGGCGAGATGGAGCGCCGGGTTATCTGTTATCGTCGATCCGGCACAGCGTTCGGCGTTCGCGCGCGCGCCGGCGAGCAACGCTCTCACGTCGACGCCGCAAGTGGCGAGCGGCAGCAGCCCGACCGCGCTTAAGACTGAATATCGCCCGCCGACTTTGGGCGGAACCGGTAGCGCGCGCAGCCGTTCCGAGCGCGCCAACGCGCGCAGCCAACCGTGCTCGGGATCGGTAACGATCCACTGGCGCGTGCGCGCCGTGTCGCCGCCGAGTGCGCGGTCGAACCAGTCGCGCACCACCAGATACTGCGCGATCGTTTCTATCGTGCCGCCCGATTTACTGATGACGATCGCGGCGGTCGCGACGGGACGTAGACGTACGAGCAGGTCGTGCAAATAATCCGGGTCGACGTTGTCGATGAAGTGTAGCCGCGGGCCATCGTTCTTGCGGGCGCCGTAGGCGAGCGCTTGCTCGAGCGCCATCGCGCCTAGATTGCTGCCCCCAATACCGATCACCAAGACGTCGGCGAACGCGCGCAAACGCTCGGCTTCGGATTCGATGGCAGCGATCGCCTCGTCACCGACCTCGTGCAGGTTGAGGCACGCGTATTCGGCGTCGAGTCCGCCGCGTCGCCCTTCGGTCAAGCGCGCGTGCGCGCGTTCTAAATCGGGGGCGAGATTCTCGATCTCGTCATGCGCAACACCTTCGCCGCCCACCGCCTCGGCGTAGGCGAACCGCGTATCGATGCGCAACGGGGCGCCGGCGGAAGGAGGTCTGGCCGCTGCGGAGTTGTTTGGATGACGAACCATGGCCGGTGGGTCAAAAAGTAAAATAATCGGCCCGCGAACAACGGGCAAAGTATCGTAGCACAGGGCGGCCCATCAGCGGCCGGCACGCTCCGCAGCTTCGAGGGTGTTGGCAAGCAAGGTTGCGACCGTCATCGGACCGACGCCGCCCGGCACCGGGGTAATCCACCCGGCGCGTTCGCGCGCGGCGGCGAACTCGACGTCACCGATGCTGTTACTGCTCGCGTCGCGGTTGGTGCCGACATCGATCACGATGGCGCCGGGTTTTATCCACTCGCCCTTGATAAAAGCGGGTTTCCCGACGGCCGCTACTAGTACATCCGCGCGGCGCACCTGTGTGGCGACGTCGCGAGTGCGGCTGTGGCAAACGGTCACCGTGCAGCCGACGAGCAGCAGCTCGAGTGCCATCGGCCGGCCGACGATGCTCGACGCGCCGACCACGACCGCCTCCAGGGCGCGCAGCTCTACGCCGGTCGATTGCAGCAAACGGATAATGCCCCACGGCGTACAAGGGCGTATCAGCGGCGCGCGCTGCAACAAACGGCCGACGTTATAGGGATGCAAGCCGTCGGCGTCCTTGCGTGGATCGATACTCTCGATCACCGCTTGCGGGTCGATATGCGTCGGCAGCGGCAGTTGCACGAGGATGCCGTCGACCTCCGGGTCTCGATTCAGCCGATCGATAAGCGCAAGCAACTGCGGTTGCGGCGTGGCGGTGGGAAGATCATGCGAGAACGAACGCATGCCCACGTCGAGGCAGGCTTTGCGTTTGTTGCGCACGTAGATTTGCGACGCCGGGTTTTCGCCGAGCAGCACGACCGCGAGCCCCGGCGCCCGCTTGCCGTTTGCGAGACGCTGCTCGACGCGCATTCGCACCTCGGCGCGTAACGCGGCGGCGATACCCTTTCCGTCGATTAGTTGCGCGCTCACAATTCCGCTGCCCCCAAGACCGGGCGGCATGATCGCACGCACCGATTGATTGCGCCAAGTGAACCGGCGGCGTTACGGTCGTCGAGTCGCCCAGCCGCGTTGACGCTTCGACTATAGAGTGCGATAGTTTCCTGCTGATGCACGAATTCATTGGTCGTAGTGCCATCCCAAGCAATCCCGCCGCGGTGTCCGCTCGGGTGTAAACCTTCTCGGGGTATAGCGCAGCCTGGTAGCGCACCTGCTTTGGGAGCAGGGTGTCGGGGGTTCAAATCCCTCTACCCCGACCACTTTCACTTGTCGGCGCGGGGCCGTGACGGCTGACACCGGAAGGGGCGATCGACACGCCTTCAATTTCGGGGCCCGAGAGCCGAGCCGGGACGAGTGGCGTGAAGGACCGCGGACAAATCGAGCGTAGAGGTCGATTGCGCCCGTAGCTCAATTGGATAGAGCACCAGCCTTCTAAGCTGGCGGTTACAGGTTCGAGTCCTGTCGGGCGCGCCACCCGCCGCAGCGCCGTCGGGTGCGGCGAGCAGGTATAATGCGACATCGATGGTGAGCGTAGCTCAGCTGGTTAGAGTCCCGGATTGTGATTCCGGTTGTCGTGGGTTCGAATCCCATCGCTCACCCCAATTTCGTGTGATGCGTTTGTGTTTATGTGACGTGCGTATTTGAAATTATTCGGGCCGTTAGCTCAGTTGGTAGAGCAGGTGACTCTTAATCACCGGGTCCTAGGTTCGAGCCCTAGACGGCCCACCATTCCTCCCGCGAGGTTCGGTGTTTCCCGAGACGCGCACGCAGCGGCCATGGTCGCCGAAGATGACTGCCGGTCGCCGGATCGAGTACTAATTGGTGTCACGGCGAATGTGGCGGAACTGGTAGACGCACTGGACTTAGGATCCAGTGGGGTAACCCGTGGGAGTTCGAGTCTCCCCATTCGCACCAAATCTCAAGTCATGGCGTATTAAGGATCTCATGCAGGTATCGGTAGAAACGACAAGCAAACTCGGACGGCGTCTTACTGTGGTTGTGCCAGCCGAGCAATTCGAGCAAGAGTTCGCGCATCGTCTGCAGCGGTTGTCGAAGCAGGTGAAGATAGCCGGCTTTCGACCTGGGAAAGTTCCGGCCAAGGTGGTCGAAGCGCGATACAGCGGCCAGTTGCTGGAAGAAGTTGCGGGCGATCTCATCGAGCGCACGTTGCGCGAGGCGATTGGCGCCAACGAGCTGCGTCCGGCGAATGGACCACGCGTGCAACATAAGCCGCTCGCTCGTGGACAGGGTCTAGAATATACGGCCGAGTTCGAAATCTACCCGGACATTGCGCGACTCGATCTCGCCGGCGTTGAAGTCGAGCGCCCGGTGGCGGAAATCGCCGAAGCT
>JBGPCS010000235.1:0-4967 GCA_041481875.1 Sulfurifustaceae bacterium | reverse complement strand
GGCCTCGCGTCGAACGACAAGTCGCTGACGGCGACGACGCCGCCGAAGCGCATCGTCAGGCCGTCGACACGCAGCAGCGGCGGCGTCACGGCGGTGCGCCGCCGCGCCGCAATCGAAGCGTCGGCTCGCGCGAGGCGAGCAAACCGTGCGGGCGCCATATCATAATAAGCACCATCGCCGCGCCGAAGACCACCATCCGATACTGCGCGAAGTCGCGCCCGAACTCGGGCAGGAGCGTCAGGAACAGCGCCGCGAGCACGACGCCGATCTGACTGCCCATCCCGCCCAGCACGACGATGGCGACGATCGTCGCCGATTCGACGAAGGTGAAACTCTCCGGGCTGATGAACCCTTGGCGCGTCGCGAAGAACGCACCCGCCAGACCGCCGAACATCGCACCGATGCCGAACGCCGTGAGCTTGGTGTTGCGCGGATTGATGCCGAGCGCGCGGCAGGCGATCTCGTCTTCGCGCAGCGCTTCCCACGCGCGGCCGACCGGCAGTTTGCGAATGCGCAGCGTGAAAAGATTCGTGATCAGCGCGAGCGCGAGTATCAAGAAATACAGAAACACGACGCGATGTATCGGGGAGTACTCGATGCCGAGAAATTGGTGAAACGCGACGCTTCCTTCCGATGGATTCGCCGTCAACGGCAGCCCGAAGAACGACGGCCGCGGCACACCGGTAATGCCATTCGGACCGCCGGTTAGACTTTGCCAGTTGATAATAATAATGCGTACGATTTCGCCGAATCCGAGCGTGACGATCGCGAGATAATCGCCGCGCAACCGCAATACCGGAAAGCCGAGCAGCACGCCGGTGACGCCCGCGAATAGTCCCGCGAGCGGCAGGCATACCCAAAACGACAAATCGAAATGGATCGCGAGCAGTGCGTAGCTGTAAGCACCGACCGCGTAGAACGCGACGTAACCGAGATCGAGCAGCCCGGCGAGACCGACGACGATGTTGAGACCCCAGCCGAGCATGACGTAGATGAGCACGGTGGTCGCGACGTCGATGACGTAGCGATTGGCGAAAGGCAGAAATGGAAGCGCGACGGCGAAACCTAGGCCGACCCAGGGCAGCAGCGTTGCTAACCGCCGTGCTCGCTGACCTAACCTATAGAAACCCAAATTTGTTATCCCCTCTCCCTTCGGGAGAGGGGTGGGGGTGAGGGAAACGGCGCTACTTCCGCGAAATTCTTCCCTCACCCTGACCCTCTCCCGAAGGGAGAGGGGATTAATCACTACCACCCTGAGAACACCGAACAGCAGCCGCCCAAGAAACACCGCGACGACGCCGATCACCACCCAATCGAAGCGCGTTTCGATGCGGATGCCGGTCGGCTGATCGACGGCGTGAAAGCCGATCAGGGGAACGGCAAGCGCGGCGGCCACCGCGGCCGCGAGGACCGCGTCCTTCAGTTGCTCACGCCAATTAAAATGGGCCGGCCCGAGCGTCGCCGCCATTCACACTTTCTCCACCTCGGGACGGCCGAGTAAACCACTCGGACGGAAGATCAACACCAGGATCAGTATGGAAAACGCGGCGACGTCTTTGTATTCGATCGAGAAGTATGCGGACCAGAGCGATTCGACCAGCCCGAGCAGCAACCCGCCGAGAATCGCGCCGGGCAACGAGCCGATGCCGCCGAGCACCGCCGCGGTGAACGCCTTGATGCCGGCGAGAAAGCCCATGAAGAAATCGACGACGCCGTAATAGAGCGCGACCATCATTCCCGCGACGCCGGCAAGTGCCGCGCCGATCACGAACGTCGCGGCGATCGTGCGGTCGACGTCGATCCCGACGAGCCCGGCCATCACCCGGTCCTGTTGCACGCAGCGCTGTGCTCGTCCGAACGCGGTGCGCGCGATGATGAAGGCAAACACCGCCATCAGCACTAACGTCGATACCCATATCAAGATCTGCACGTAGGTGAGGTGAACGGAGAAGCCGCCGGCGTCGTAAATCGTAAAGTCCCCGCGGATAACCGGCTGCATCGGCTTCACGCGCGCGCCCTGCACAACGGCGACGTAGTTCGTGAGAAAGAACGACATACCGATCGCCGAAATGAGCGGCGCGAGCCGCGGCGCTTCCCGCAGCGGCCGATACGCGACGCGCTCGAGCGTCCAGCCGTAAACCGACGTGAACGCCGTGCTCGCGAGCAACACGATCAGGAGCGCCAGCGGAACGTACGAGAGACCGAGCATACCCACAATGGCAAAACTAATGATGGCGACGAACGCGCCGATCATGTAAATCTCGCCGTGCGCGAAATTGATCATGCCGATGATGCCGTACACCATCGTGTAGCCAATCGCGATCAGCCCATAGATCATCCCGAGCGTGACGCCGTTGATGAGCTGCTGAAGGAAATAAGCCATGGGGGATTCGGTTTCGCTCTATTGTATTGAGCAGCTTCCCCCTCCCATCTCCTCCCCCGCCTGCGGGGGAGGGTTAGGGTGGGGGCGCTTTGCGATAGCAGCGGCTGAATACGGCGGTTGCGACCGCGTGCTATGCGTCATGGCGTGAGGACGCAGTGCGATTTCTTGCGGCGCTGCCCTTCACCGTGGCCCTCTCGCGGAGGGAGAGGTAGTTAATCAGATCTCCCCTAATGGCTACCGCGCAGTAAACCCGCCACGCTCAAGTCTTCATCGATTTCCGGCCAATGAATTCCTTCGCCGTCCCCCAACAGTTCGTAATTCTTCAACTGACTTTTCGTGGCGTTCGACAACCGGGGAAACCAGACCAATGGAACAATTACTTTTCGCCCGTCTACCAATGACACGACAAGATCGTCGTCCGTGAACTCGACATTCTGAGCTAACGGATGTGCTTCAACCGCCGATGTGCTCATTCCAGGCCTCCAGGAATATTTCCCGGTTTTCTTCGACATGCTTCTGCATCGTTCGCAACTCATGCGACGCAAACCGCTTTGAACCAGCTAATGCGACCGGACTCAACCAAAACTTAGCAAGAAACCGCTCTCGTTGCACATGAATATGCGGCGGCTCACCTCTTTCGTTGCTGTAAAAATAGAAACGGTATGGTCCGATTTTGAGTACGGTTGGCATGTTACGTAGTTACGTGTTCAATCCGTGATCGCAGAACCGAATAGCTTGAGCGGCGCGCCATTTTTGCACGTCCGCGTCCACGTGCCTGTTAGCTCTCGAATGGCTGATTGCTCTCAAAATCTGTTTTGCCGAGATTGCACGTTTCACAAAGCGTTTGTAAATTCTCAAACACTGTTTCGCCGCCTTTGCTCCACGGCGCAACGTGGTCTACGTGGAGCACAGTACCAAGGACGTTTGCTGGACTTCTCCCACACACACAGCACGCGAAGTTATCGCGTTGCATGACCCGAAATCGTAGGCGTAGCGACGGGTTTCTAGGAGTCCGCCTGCTTTTCTTAACCCTTCTCTCGACGACAGCCTCGGATTCCCCTGATAGCGATACACCGGAGCTTTCCGACTTCGCACCATCCTCCTCGACATCACCGCGCTCCTCGTTAACCCACTTTACAAACGCCTCAAGCGCCTTCCGCCACGAGCCAAAACGGTTCTCATACGCTCCGGCGGAGATTTTTGAGAATGGTTTCTCGACCTCGGAGTATCTAGGTTGACGACCAAGAGCTATCCACATTTCTTCTATGTTTTGGAAATATTCCTCATCTGTGAAACGCCTTGGGTATTTTGCGGACGGCAATAACCCGGCTTTTCCCAGCGCTACCAACCACGTGCCGAAGTGCTTCCGGATAGGTTGTTCGCTATAAGCACCGTTTTTTGTATAGTTACTTAACGTGAGCGAACGTTTGTCCAGCTTCTTCGCGACGTTTTGGATATCGGCAATCAATTCCTCAGTAGTGATATGAGCCAATCGGTCAGCTGATAGACCAGCCTTCTTCAACGCATCTTCCCATGAGCCGAAACGCTTTGAGATAGTACTCGGGTTAAATGATCCGTGTTTTAGGTATTCGCGTTTTGTAACGGTATTCTTCCCGAGCTTCTTTGCAACGATTCTCAGGTTATTGAGAAGCTCGCTATTTGTGTACTGCTGGTACGGCCGATTTAATTCAAACTTCATGGTGTCATTGGGGGAGAGAGCTAACGAATATGTGAAGCAGTATATATCGCATTCTCACGGGATATTGGCGTCCAAGACGCTCGACCATTTCACCCTCACCCTGACCATTCCCACCTGGGTGCAACACACTTCGGTTGCACCCGTTCGGCGGCGCGAATGCATGTTAAATGCATTCGCGAAAGCTCCGACTCACCTCCCTAGAAGGGAGAGGGGAAATAACGCGCAGCCGACTCAACTCGCCAGCGCCTCCGCTAGCGCGCGTAACAACACCACTCCCGCCTGCTCTGCCGTTCCTCCAAACGCAATGACCCCGTCCTCGTGCCCACCCATCACCAGCAAGCGGCGCCGCGCGAACGCGCCGACGCGCCGCAGGCACTTCATCTCTTGCGCCATTGCGGGCGTGCCGTAGCCGATATCTTCCGCGGTGCGCGGCAGGCTGAGCGTTTTCGCCGCGCGCCAGATCTCGGGCGAATGGACGTGGAACACGAAGCGTATGGAGGAATCGAGTCGGTACAACATGCCGTGCGTCATGGATTCCGAGGACGGCGGCAGCGGGCCTTCGGCTTCGACGCGGTTACGTTCGGGATGGCACGCGGTGACGATCGCGAAGTGGCGCGCATCGAGCGCCGCCAACGCGCCGGTCTGAGTACCGGTAATCGCGAAGCGCGCGGCGGCGCGGCGCTTGGATGGAAGCCGGCGGCTGACATTGCCGTATCCGACGCCGCCGTAGCGCGCGGGGTCTAGTCCGATTAAACCGAGCCGCCAGAGAATCGTGCGCCACGCGATTAGCGCGCGTAATTGCGTGGACGCGAGCGGATCGGACGGCGTGTACACAAGATCGAACTGAGTGACGCCTTCTTCTATCGGTCGCGTGTTCATGAACGC
>JBGPCS010000234.1:0-4975 GCA_041481875.1 Sulfurifustaceae bacterium | reverse complement strand
GTGCTCATCGTTGACGACGGCAATCGCGCCATGCCCGAGAACGCCACGCGCTGCGCGGACGAGCTCGGCGCGTTCGATGCGTTTTGCGAGCGCGTCAAGAAACTCGATCCCGACGTATTGACCGGCTGGAATATCGTCGACTTCGATCTCACCACGCTGGCGCGCATCGCGCAGCGCGTGCATCACCCGTTCAACCTGGGTCGGGACGAAGGTGCGATCCGCATCCGCAAACCCGAAGGTTATTTCGGCAGCGGCAACGCCGTCATTCCCGGCCGTCTCGTGCTCGACGGCATCGATCTGCTGCGCGGCGCGTTCATCCGCATGGACGACTATTCGCTCGACGCCGTCGCGCGCGAGGTACTCGGCGAGGGCAAGGCCGTCACCGGCGACGTGCACGATCGCATCGGCGAGATTCTGCATAACTATCAGCACGATCTCGCCGCATTCGCGCGCTATGCGCGCACCGACGCGCGGCTCGCGCTCGACATCGTTCAACGCTTGAATCTCGTGCGGCTCGCGTTCGCGCGCAGCCAGTTGGCCGGCATGACGCCGGATCGCGTGGCCGCGAGCATCGCGTCGTTCGACTTTCTGTATCTGACCGAGCTGGAAAAGCGCGGCATCGTCGCGCCGACCGTGCGCTCCGACGACTCGCGCGTGCATGTCGCGCAGCAGGGCGGCCATGTGCTGGAACCGATGGCGGGCATGCATCCCAACGTGTGGGTGTTCGACTTCAAAAGCCTGTATCCGAGCATTATCCGGACGTTCAACATCGATCCACTGACCTACGTGGCGAACTCGGCGCCAGACGCCGATCTGATTCACACCCCGGGCGGCCGGTTCCGTCGCGAACCGGCGATCCTGCCGCGCATGCTCGATGAATTGTTCCCGCAGCGCGACGCCGCGAGAAAGTCCGGCGATGACGTGGCGTCGCACGCCATCAAGATTCTGATGAATTCGTTTTACGGCGTGCTCGGCACACCCGCTTGCCGTTTTCACAACGCCGCGCTCGCCAACGCCATCACCGGCACCGGCCGCGATTTGTTACTGTGGTCCAAGCGCTGGTTCGAAGCGGCGGGCTTCAGGGTGCTGTACGGCGATACCGACAGCCTGTTCGTCAGTTCCGGCGCGGATGACGCGGAAGGCGCGCGCGAGCAAGGACCGAAGTTGGCCGTCTCGCTGACCGGTGCGCTCGATCGCTACGTCAGCGAGCGCTGGCGCGTCGAAAGCCGCTTCGAGCTAAAGTTCGAGAAGCTTTACCTGAAGTTGTTCCTGCCGCGAGCGCGCCATAGCGCGCGCGGCGCGAGCAAGCGCTATGCCGGCCTTCTCCACGGCAAGGACACGGCCAACGTCGAGTTCATCGGCATGGAAGTCGTGCGCCGCGACTGGACCGATCTTGCGAAGCGCGTCCAACGCGAGCTCTATCATCGACTTTTCGCCGGCGAGGCAGTCGATCAATATCTCGCGGACATCGTAAAACAGGTTCGTAAAGGTGAGTTGGACGACGCGCTCGTCTATCGCAAGAACTTGCGCAAAGACACCGACGACTACACCGCCACCACGCCCCCGCACGTCGCGGCTGCCCGCAAATCGACCCAGCCGCTTGGCCGATTGATCAGCTACGTCATGACGACCGCCGGCCCCGAGCCGCTCGACAACGTGCAACATCCGCTCGATCGCGAACATTATGTCGAGAAGCAGGTTAAGTCCGTCGCCGAACCGGTTTTGGCAACGCTCGGGCTCGATTTCGAACGCGTGATCGGCGATAGCCGGCAGTTGGATCTGCTTGCCCTTCAGTGAAGCGGGAGCTGCTTTGTCTCGAGTGTATAGAGCAGCGCTTCTAGTCGGGACTCGAAATCGTGTCGGCGTGCTCGCCGAAGATGCCGGTGAAAATGGCGCTGCCCGGGTGTTCTTCCCGGGCTTGATAAGTTTTCGGCACCCGGCGCGCGAGCAGCTCGCTTACCGTCACGAGGGTAAAACCGCGCAGACGCAAGCCGTCGATGATCGCCGGCAGCGCCTGCGCCGTGTGCCAGCCGCGACCGTTAATGTGCATCACGACAATTGAGCCCGGTCGCGCGCTGTCGACTACATACCTGATCAACTGCTCCTTGGTGATATTCGCGTCCGGATCGCCCGAGGCTAAGTCGTATTGAATCGTCGTCATTCCGGCTTGGGCGGCATAGTTCACGACGCGATCGTCGTATTCGCCGTACGGCGCGCGAAACAGCGTCGCCTGACGACCCGTCACGGTGTAGAGCAATGCTTGGTCCCACGCGAGCTCTTCGCGCAGCCGCGCGTCCGACACTTGGGTCAAATGCGGATGCAAGAAAGTATGGTTGCCGAGCTCGAATTGCGGTAAGGACCCTAGATGGCGCGCATGCTCGACGTTGTCTTCGATCCACTTGCCGCCGAGGAATATCGTTGCCGGCACGTTCTTGTCGATCAACACTTCCGTCACGCGCTCGTCGTAGTGAGCCGGCGCCCGCGTGGAGCACGCGTCGAAGGTCAACGCAATCAGCTTGGTGTCGCGCGACCCATGGAGCACCACGCGCGGCGACACGGGAGACAGCGGCAGCGGAGCAACGACGCGCAGCTTCGGAGGTTCGTAAGGCAACGCGATTTCCTGATCGTAGATTACCGTTGGAATTAGCGGCACTGATGCGGTCGCCACGTTGGCCGCGCACAGCAACGACGCGAGCGGGGCGACCAGCCAAATGAACCTTCGACTCTTGCTCATACCTTCAAAACAAACGCGACTCGCATCGGGTTAGACGGAACTAGCGATCGCAAGAGTCGTGCGCGCCGCGTTAACGATGACCGCTTTGGACACAATGACCTCCCGAGTCTTAAAAGCTAAAAGATGCTGCGATATGCGATACATGAGTAACGCGAGGGGTGCAATTCCAGTTGACATGGTGCAGTCCCCTAATTTTCTCGTTATTCGCGACGCAACTCCGAGCATCGAACGAGTAATACGTCGTTTACGTCAGTATAGCTTGCCGCCTTCCTTCGAAGACGCACGGGCGGGCAAATTGACAAGGTGATATACGGACGAGCGCGATCGGCGCCGGAAATTTGGCACGCGCCACATCTTCGTCAATGGCAACGTCAACCTACGATAACGTCGGGGTCGTGGCGAGTTAGTACGACAACTTTCCAGGCCGTGCCGTACTTTCGAAGCGTATAAGTGACACCGAGCGGCTCAAGAACCTTCCCGTCGGTTTTGTATCGCGCTCCGTTGACGCTGAGCAACGCGATATTCTCGCCGAGCAGCGTTACGCGAACGTCGCTGAAATCGCTGCGCGCGTATCCTCGCGCCTTGAGGCTCGCCATCACTCGCGCGAAACGAGCTTCTACGTCCGCCGCGGTCGCCATGACCGTCACCCCTTCCGCGGCGATCGACAGACATGGCGTGTGATAGTGCGGAACCATGGCGCGTGGATCGAGTGTTTGAAACGACTCGAAGATGTCTCTTAACGTCTGGACGATCCGCTCTTTGTCACTTGTCATGGGCTGCGAACTCCGATTGACTGGCGGGAAAATCCTCCCCAGGTTGCCGCTCGAGCGACGCTCGATCCCAACCACCCAAATCCGCCGCCGCTTCGTACGTGCTTTGGGCAAACTCGAGCAACGCGGCATCCGGCGAGCGCACGCTGCGGACATCGTCGTACGGCAACACGAACTCGCTCAAACCGGTGTGATAGGTCGCCGTCTCCGGCCGAGCGCTAGCAGAGGCGAAACCTTTCGGCTCCGAATAGGCGTACGCGTAAAACAACGGGAACGGCGTAGATCCGCCGCCGGGCCAGAATCCGAGGCTACTGACTTCGTGCGAGTACGCCTCGCGCGCGACCCAGTCCGGTAGGTTCGGCACCTTGCCCGGATGCAGCGGCGCGCGCCGCCCGGAGAAGCGCGTGACAGCGAGATCGAAACCTCCCCAGAAGAAATGCACCGGGCTCGACTTCCCCAGGTATCGGGCGCGAAATTGCTGGAACACGCAGGTCGACTGTGCGATGACCTGCCAGCACCGGGCCGCGTATTCCGCGTCGTACGCGGCATGCGTCTCGTCCTGGTCGAGTGGAGTCGCGTCCTCCAACTCATTCGGTTTGGTATGGATGTAAACGGGAAGACCCAGACCTTCGAGCCGCTGCATCAACTCGCGATAGAAATCCGCGACGCTGCGCGGTTTGAGCGCAACCTTTGCGATGCGTCCGTCGCTAGCTTGCACCAGCAGATGATGCTCGATAAAGTCGAAGTCGATTTGAAATGTCCGCGTGCCGTGGCGCATCGCGGACGTGGTCAACCCGCGCGACGTTGGATAGAGCGTCACGTGCCAAGAGTGGTTGGTCCATGGCGTCTGCTTCAATCGAATCTTGCCGACGATCTGCGTCCATCGATGCAGCGTCTCGTAGGTAGCCTTCCATTCCGGCAACGGCAAGCTCGGCCAATGCTCGGCTCGAGACGACATTTCCCACCTCCGATTCGTCCTCGCGGTGGATCAGAGTAGCGCGCTGTTGCTGGCGCCGCCATACGCTCCGCCCGTTCGGCCTCTGTTCCTTGCGGCCGGCGCTTGTCGGAGAGGTCGCGCGTCCATCACAATGGCGCTTCGTCGACACATCACGCGAGGAGGCCAGATGCACCCATGTGCCGCGATTTTTTGTGTCGGCGTCATTTTGTGCGCATCCGCCGAAGCCGCCGCAGCCTCTCGCGCGACCTGTGAGCGTTACGCCAGAGACGCCGTCAATGTGCAGATAGTCAACCAGCGTGACCACTGCGAGTTGGTCGGCGACCCTTGGAGCCTAAACGAGAGAGATCACTTCAATTGATGCCTTGGAGTCGATCAGGCGGCGTTAGAACGGGAGAATTGGAATCGCAGCTCGGGGCTCGCCAGGTGCACGCACTGCACGGACTACGCGCACACCGCCGTCGATGCGCAAAAAATCAACAAGAACAAAAAGTGCGGATTTACCGAGGACATGTG
>JBGPCS010000233.1:0-4979 GCA_041481875.1 Sulfurifustaceae bacterium | reverse complement strand
GGAACGCTCGGCGAGTTGTGCGCGCGTATCTTCAGTGCAGCATCCGAACAGCAAGGCGAGTTTGTGGTCTTGATCCACGGCGCGGCAAACACAACCGCGGATGAGGACGTCAAAACGGATCACATGCTCCGCGTCTTGCTTGACGTTGTCCCGCTGAAGGAGGCGGTTACACTGGCCGCGCGCTTGACGGGTACACAGAAGAACCGGCTCTACGATCGCGCTCTCGCGCTGAAGGCCGAACGGACATGATCATATACCGTGATCGCGCCGGCGCCGCCGAAGCACGGGCGGGATAAAGCGACCTGATACAATGGCGGTGGAGTCGGCCAGACAGTCGCTCCGCGCCGAGTTCGCTTTGGTGCGGAGAGGAAAGTCCGGGCTCCGCAGGGTAAGGTGCCAGGTAACGCCTGGGGAGCGCGAGCTCACGGAAAGTGCCACAGAAAATATACCGCCTAAGTTGGCCACCGCAACGCGGGGGCGAACCGGTAAGGGTGAAATGGTGCGGTAAGAGCGCACCGCGCGAGTGGTAACATTCGCGGCAGGGCAAACCCCACCTGGAGCAAGGCCGAATAGGGGAACGATGGTGTGACCCGCACCGTTCCCGGGTTGGCCGCCCGAGGCGCGCGGCGACGCGCGTCCCAGATGAATGGCTGTCCACGACAGAACCCGGCTTATCGGCCGACTCCACTTTTTCACTTTAATTATATTCTGTAATATTTTGTTTCTTATGCCTCTCTATCGGCCGTTTCTTGTCGACGATCCTCTATCGTTCCCTCGAATTTTCGCATCGCCTCGATAACCATCCCATTCGTCGGCGGACGAGCACGCTAACGTTTTGTCTTTCCGGGGATAATTTCCATACAGACCGGAGAATTCCTTGACACTCGTCTCCAGCGATCACTATAGTGTGACTGAGTGGGAAATAGTGGAATTTTGTGGATCAATACGGGAGCGAGCAGGATTAAATGTTTCGCGGCGTCAATCCGTTACAGCTCGACAATAAGGGTCGCCTCGCGATCCCGACGCGCTATCGTGAAGCGCTCATGCGCCAGTCGAATGGCCAGATGGTGATGACGGTTGATCGCGATCATTGTCTGCTCCTCTATCCGTTGCCCGACTGGGAGGAAATCGAGCGTAAATTGGTCAAGCTGCCGAGTTTTAACAAACAGGCACGACGGCTCCAGCGCTTGCTGATGGGACACGCGACCGAATGTCAGCTCGACGGCGTGGGTCGCATCCTCGTGCCGCCGCCATTGCGGGAATTCGCCGGTCTTAACAAAGCAGTTGTGCTGATTGGCCAAGGAAATAAGTTCGAACTGTGGAGCGAGGAAACGTGGAATGCCCGCCGTGCCGAATGGCTCGCGCAAAGCGATGACGACGGTGAATTGCCCGAGGACCTCGAGTCGCTGTCACTCTAGCGATGCTGCGATGCGTCTACTCCTGCCAGTTTTGCGCCGACATCTCGGTGCGTAGAGAGGAGCGTGAAAGCGAATGCGCACGTTCCTGTACTCCTCGATGAGGTGATGCAGGCGCTCAGCATCAAGCCCGACGCAGTCGTGGTCGACGCGACTTACGGACGCGGCGGGCATGCCAATGAAATCATGAAGCGGTTGGAGGGATCGGGCAGCTTGTTGGCACTCGATCGGGATCCGCAGGCGGTGGCGGACGCGCGCCGGCGTTTCGGATCGGACGCGCGGGTACGTGTGGAGCACGCGAGATTTTCGTCGCTCGAACGACTGTGTGATCAACATCGGTTAACCGGACGAGTGACAGCGGTACTGCTTGATCTAGGCGTTTCTTCCCCCCAGCTCGAGGACGCGCAGCGCGGCTTTAGTTTTCGCCATGCAGGTCCGCTCGACATGCGAATGGATCCTGGATTCGGGACATCAGCGGCTGACTGGATCGACCGCGTGGACGAGGAGGAGTTGTCACGCGTGATTCGAACCCACGGTGAGGAACATCGCGCCCGACGGATCGCAAGGGCGATCGTTCGAGCGCGTCTGCAGACACCCATCACCGAGACGCACACGCTTGCGCGGATCGTGGCGGGAGCAGTGCCGGGGCGCGAGCGTCATAAGGACCCCGCGACGCGCACTTTTCAGGCGATCCGAATCCATATCAATCAAGAAATCGACGAG
Organism: Sulfurifustaceae bacterium; assembly: GCA_041481875.1. Lineage (GTDB taxonomy): Bacteria > Pseudomonadota > Gammaproteobacteria > Acidiferrobacterales > Sulfurifustaceae > JACQFZ01. The sequence continues at coordinate 2,841 of JBGPCS010000233.1, read as the reverse complement.
CTCGATGCCGTACTACCCGGGGCGGTGCGGGTACTCGGGCCGGGTGGGCGAATCGCCGTCATCAGTTTTCATTCGCTCGAAGATAGACGTGTGAAGCACTTTTTCCGCGCGGAGTCATGCGCGCCGGGCGTACCGCGGGGCCTACCTGTTCCTTCATTAAAGTTTCGACCGCGACTGCGCGTGCTCGGTCGCGCAGTCAGAGCCGGGGTCGAGGAGGTAAAGCGCAACCCGCGCGCGCGTAGCGCCGTGTTGCGTGTCGCAGAGCGCCTCGAGGTGAACGATGCCTAGACGTTTCGTCTGGCTTGTGTTCGCCGTAGTGACGACGGCGATGCTTGTGATTCACGCGCGCCATCAAAGCCGCCTGCTGTTTTCCGAACTGCAAGTCGTCCGCGCCGAAGGTGATGAGCTGAATACGGAGTGGGGGCAGCTGTTGCTCGAAGAGGGAACTTGGTCAGAACATCGTCGTGTTGAGGCGATGGCGCACACGCGCTTGGATATGAACATTCCCGGCAGAGATCGCATCGTCGTCGTGCACTCAGGAGAATCACGGTGACGCGGGTGCCGTCCACGGCCGCGTCGCGCGTGCGTCCGCGCCTGGTGCTCGGCACGTTGTTGGTCGGTCTCGCGTTGTTGGGTCTGCGCGCCGGCTTTTTGCAAGTCTTGAACGCCGACTATCTCAAGACGCAAGGACAGGCGCGACACAGCCGAATCGTCAAGGATAATTCGCATCGGGGGATGGTCCTCGATCGCAACGGCGTTGCGCTCGCCGTCAGCACTCCGGTCGATTCTGTCTGGGCCCATCCCGAGGCTGCCTTGGAGGATAGGAACGGCTTGATCCCGCTCGCGCGGTTGCTTGATACAACGCCTCGTGAGTTGGCGGCTTTGCTTATGCGGAACCGCGAGCGTGAATTCGTTTATCTCAAACGCCACGTGACACCCGACGTGGCGACGCGCGTCACTGCTCTTAAGATTCCCGGTATATCGCTGCTGCGCGAATACCGTCGTTATTACCCAACGGGCGCGGTGACCGGGCATGTGCTCGGGTTCACCAACATCGACGACCAAGGACTGGAAGGTCTGGAGCTGGCATACGATACGTGGTTGCGCGCCGTCCCCGGAACAAAGCGTCTGTTGCGAGATCTGCACGGAAACGCCGTCGAGGTCGTGGAAAGTCTGCGGCTTCCTGTTGCCGGCAAGGACCTCATCACGAGCCTCGATCGCCGGATTCAATACCTCGCCTACCGCGAACTGAAGGCCGCGGTAACGGCGAGCCGCGCGCGAGGGGGTAGTGCGGCTGTAATCGATGCATCGACCGGTGAGGTGTTGGCGCTTGTCAACGAACCCGACTTCAACCCGAACAATCGCACAAATTTGAAGAGCGAATCGTTCCGCAATCGCGCCGTCACCGACCTCTACGAGCCGGGTTCGACGCTGAAGGCATTCACCGTGGCGGCGGCGCTCGAAAGCGGAAAGTTCGTGCCGGAAACGCTGATCGACACCACGCCGGGGTCGTTTCAATTGGGCGGCAAGACCATTCGCGACATTCATAACTACGGCGTGATCTCGGTCGCGCGAGTGATTGAGAAATCGAGCAACGTCGGCGCGAGTAAGATCGCGCTGTCGCTCGGGCGCGAGCCACTGTGGGATATGTTGCGGCGCGTGGGATTCGCAGCGCCGACAGGCAGCCAGCTTCCGGGAGAGATCGCCGGTTTGCTCCATCCCTACACGCGCTGGGTGCCGATCGAGCAGGCGACGATTTCCTACGGCTACGGTATCTCGATCACGTTACTTCAGCTGGCGCGCGCGTACGCCGTGCTCGCGAACGGCGGCGAGCTTGTGCCGCTCACGCTGTTGCGCCAGGACACCGAGCCGACGCGGATGCGAGTCATGTCGGAACGCGTGGCGCGTCAAACCGGGCGCATGCTTGAGCTCGCCGTCGGAGCCGACGGGACCGGCGGTGCCGCGCGCGTGCCGAACTATCGCGTCGCCGGTAAAACCGGCACTGTGCACAAACTCACCGCCGGCGGTTACGCCGCTGATGACTATGTCGCTTGGTTCGCCGGATTTGCGCCAGCCGAACGTCCACGGCTGGTGATGGTCATCGTGATCGACGGACCGCGCGGCGACCGTTACTTCGGAGGGGACGTTGCGGCGCCGGTGTTCGGGCAAGTCATGTCGGGCGCGTTGCGGCTGCTCGACGTTCCTCCCGACGCACCGCGCGTATCACCGGCGCGCCTGGCGACTGCGCGCGGCGGCGAGGGCCTATGAGCGGCACGTCGAAACGACTGAGTCTCTTGCTCGGCGGCATCGTCGCCATCCCCGACGGATACGATCGCACGATCCAAAGCGTGACCGCCGACAGTCGCTGCGTCAAACCCGGGAGTCTGTTCATCGCGTTGCCGGGATTGCTGCACGACGGCCGCACGTTCGTTGCCGATGCCGCGGGCCGCGGCGCCGCCGCGGTGATCTATGAGGCGCGCGATTTCGCTCCGCTCACGTTGTCCGTACCCGCGGTCGGCGTCGTTGATCTCGCGCGTCAGGTGAGCACGATCGCCGATCGCTTCTACGACGCACCCTCACGCCGGATGATCGTGATCGGTGTGACCGGCACCAACGGAAAGACCACCTGTACGCAGCTTATGGCGCAAGCGCTCGATCGTTCACCGCGCCGTTGCGCGGTCATCGGTACATTGGGTTACGGATTTCCCGGATCGCTCGACGCCGGATTGCACACGACACCCGACGCGGTCACGACGCAGTGGTTGCTCGCGGACTTTGTCGCGGCGGGCGCTAACTACACCGCGATGGAGGTTTCATCGCACGCATTGGCGCAGGATCGGG
>JBGPCS010000232.1:0-4985 GCA_041481875.1 Sulfurifustaceae bacterium | reverse complement strand
GTTAAGCCGGAGAAGCCGGCAGATAAACCGGCGGAGAAGGGCACGACCAAGACCGATTCCGGTGGGCTGCACACCGTGATTAAGCCGGGTACCGGTGCGTCGCCTCAGCGTACCGACACCGTCAAGGTTCACTACCATGGCACGCTGACCAACGGCACCGTCTTCGACAGCTCGGTGCAGCGCGGCGAGCCGACGACGTTTGCGCTCAACCAGGTGATCGCATGCTGGACCGAGGGATTGCAGCTGATGAAGGTCGGCGGCAAGTCACGGCTCGTATGTCCGTCGGACATCGCTTACGGCGATCGCGGGCGACCGCCTAAGATTCCACCGGGCGCCACGCTCGTGTTCGAAGTTGAGCTGCTCGATGTTGTTAAGCCGGAGAAGCCGGCAGATAAACCGGCGGAGAAGTAATCCGCGCCAGCGCTAGTTGCGTGCCGGTGTGCCGAGCTTGCCCAGCATCGCGGCCATGTCTTCGGCCGACGTGGCGGGGTTGATGCCCTTGTCGATCGCGACGATCTTACCGTCCGCGCCGATGTAATAGGTGCAACGATTGGGCACGCCGAAGACACCGAGCACGCCGTACGCGTTCGCCGTCGCCTTGGTCGGATCGCTCAGCAGTGGAAAGTCAGCGCCTTGCTCGGCACCGAAACTCTTGTTGGTTTCAAGTGGGTCGGTGCTGATCATGAAATAGCTGGCTTGGTATTTTCTTATCAGATGCCCGTTCTTCGCGAGCGACTTGCACTCGATGGTGCAGCCGCTGGTGTAGGCCTTCGGGAACCAAGCGAGCACGACGGTTTCCTTGTTTTTGAAGTCCGACAGCTTATATGTTTTGCCGTCGGTGGCCGGGAGCGAGAAGTCCGGCGCGGGATCGCCGACTTTGAGCTCGCCGGCGGGCGCCGTCGCCGCGGTGAGGATTAGTGCCAAACCAATGACGGGCGCTAAGTATTTCATGTAGCCTCCATTGCAGTGCGTGAGGGTTCGAACTCCTTGGTGACGCGCGATTTTATGTTAGAAGGATGTGGTTCGCCTAGTGGCGCCGCGCCATGGCGGGCACCCGCCATTGCGCGAGCGGCGAGCGACGGTACACCTTCACCATACTTGGCGACGGTAACGGGCGGACCGCTGAAGCCGTTGTGTGACCATGCGAAAACTGCCGCGCGCGTTCTATGACCGGGACACTATCGTCGTTGCGCGAGAGTTGCTCGGTAAGTACCTGATTCATGTGACGCGCGGCGCGCGTCGCGTCGGGCGAATCGTCGAAGTAGAGGCATACCTCGGGCCGCACGATCTTGCGGCGCACTCCGCCCGAGGTCTTACCGAGCGCACCAAAATCATGTTCGGTCCGCCCGGTCACGCGTACGTGTACATGATATATGGCGTGTACTGGTGCATGAACGTGGTGACGGAGCGCGAGGGACACGCGTCCGCCGTGCTGCTGCGCGCAATCGAACCGGTCGAAAGGGTCGATGGGCGGACCCAGGGTCCCGGTTTGCTATGCAAAGCGATGCACATCGACAAACGTCTCAATGGGCACGATCTCCTGAGCAAAGACTTTTACATCGCGGCGGGTTCCGGCGAACCGCCGACGATCGTGCAGCGGCCGCGAATCGGCGTCGATTACGCGGGACATTGGGCGAAGCGGCTACTGCGGTTTTATGTCAAAGACAACCCGTTTGTTTCGAAGCAATAAGGGTGATCTGCGAGCCGCGCGGCGCGATTACGACCCAAACGATTGGTGCATGACTACGACGCATCCGCATCGACACCAAAAAGCAGCCCGAAGTGCCCCAACCGTGCGAATCCCATCGATTGGTATAGCGCTTGCGCGGCGAAGTTTTCTTCCCCGGTAAAGAGCACGAGTTTCCGTAGTCCGTGTTGGTCGATGGCATCGCTGCTAAGCGTGAGCATGACGGCGCGCGCCAAACCTTGGCGGCGCTTACCCGGCACTGTGTATACGCCTCCGACTTGCCCGATGTCTTTGTAGACGGCGTTTAGGGCGGCGGTCGAAACGAGTTGATGATTCTCGAATATGCCCCACCAACGTCGTGCCGTGGATTCGCTCGCGAAGTTGGTTTCGCGCTCCTCGTTCGTCCCGTGTATCGGTAATTTTTGCTCTGTTAAAAACGCAGTGTTCACGTGTATCCATTCGGCGAAATCGATTGGATCGAGAAGGCGGGCACGCCGTGGCCGGTCATCTCGCTTGGAAAGCGCGAGATGAAACAGGACTTCCTTCGACGTATGGGTCGGTCGAAAGCGGGAGGTAGCGCACAAGATGCGCCAAATCGCTTCGGCCGCTTGCCATTCGCCGACCACGCCCTGAATGGAATTGCGTTCGCGCTCGCAGGCGCGAACGATGCTCTCGGTGAGATCGCGCCGTCCGGCGGTTTGCGGCAGCAGAATCCCTCGGCGCGTCAGGCAGAACACGGCGCGGATCTCGCCGTCCTCTTCGATGAATTTGTAGTCGCCGGAATTCAGGTGGTCGCCGGTCCGTGGGCCGAATTCGGCAAGGTTGGAAAGAAGAAAGAGCGAGGTTTCTGCGTGGGTTTCGAGAAAGGCTCTGGTCTTGTCGAGGTTCGACTCCGAGACGTCTTTGATCATCATTTTGGCGGTGCCCCTGGACGATGATGCTGCCGCAGCGTCGCGAGCGTGCGCTTCCACGCATCCTCCGTATCCGCCGGCCGGTACGCATCCAGCATCGGCAGCGAGAAGCCATGACCCGCGTCGGGGTACGCGATCAGCGTCAACGGTGCGAGTCGATCTTTAGCGGCGAGGTAAATCGCATGCGCCATTTCGATGGTGCAGCAATTGTTGTAGTAGTCTCGCTCGCCGGCGAGAAAGAGAACCGGTACGCGAAAACGCGCCGCCAGCGCCCCGGCGTCCGCGAACGCGGTATACGGGAAGTATGCGACGACGTTCGAAACCGCCTCGGGCATGTTGGCGGCATACATCAGCGCCGCGCCACCGCCGAAAGAGAAGCCGATCACGGCCGCGCGTCCGGCAACGGCGGAGCGCGCCTGCTGCGCCCGGGCGATGACGCTCTTGAGATTTTCCTCGCCGCGCGAATCCGATGTCAGGATGTCTTTGCCGTCGAGGAGGACGACGTAATATCCCTCCGCGGCGAGTCTGATGGCGTACTCTTCGTACATGCTCGTCCCGGAATAGCCCGAGAGGATCACGACGATCGGACCCTTTCCGGTGGATGGCGGATAGAGGAACCGAGTGACGCCGTCATGGGTTTCGTGGGACGGCGCTTCCGGAGCCGCGACCTCGGTCGCACACCCGAGTGCGGATACGAGGAAGCCGAGCACGACGCCAAACCGCAAAAGACCAAGTGGTGACATTGTCGCTTCTCCTTGAAACAGGTGCCGATTCAACGACGACTTCGATAGGACGGCCGAGCAATGCAACGCTATTTCAGCGCCGCTCGCGCGCGCAATGCGTCGATCGTCGTCTGCGTCGTAATCGCGTTCGGATCGACGACGACGTCGATCAGCGCGGGCTTGCCGCTTTGGAGCGAACGCTCCAACGCGTCGGCGAATTGTACGGTTTCGGTGACGGTCTCGCCGTGCGCGCCGTACGCGCGCGCGAGCGCGGCGAAGTCGGGGTTGGTGAAATCGGTGCCGTAGACGTGCCCGGGATACTCACGCTCCTGATGCATGCGGATAGTGCCGTACATGCCGTTGTTGATCACGACGAAAATAATATTCAGCCGATAGTGCACCGCGGTGGCAAGCTCCTGCCCATTCATGAGGTAATCGCCGTCGCCGTTGAATGAGACTACCGCACGGCCGCGATCCAATACCTTGGCAGCGACGGCGGCCGGCACGCCGTAGCCCATCGCACCGCCGGAGGGCGCGAGCTGCGTGCGAAAGCCGGTGTAGCGATGGAAGCGGTGCAGCCATGCGGAAAAATTTCCCGCGCCGTTGGTGTAAATAGTGTCCTCGGGAAGGCGCTGTTCGAGGCACCGCACCACATCGCGTAACTCGACTTTGCCCGGCATGCCCTCATAGGCGTTCGCTTGCCAGCGCTCGTAGTCCGCGCGCGCGGCCTTGGTCCATGCGGCGTGGGCCGCTGTGGAGATCGGCCCCAGCGCTCTTGCCGCGGCGGCGAATTCGTTCATGCCGCTATTGATGGGTATCTCCGCTTGATACACGCGCCCGAGTTCGCCGGCGTCGGCATGTATATGAATCAACTTCTGTCTCGGCACGGGCGGCATCAGCAAGGTGTAGCCGGAGGTCGTCATTTCGCCCAAGCGCGCGCCGATCGCTAGCACGACGTCGGCATCGCGCACGCGTTGCGCCAGCGCCGGGTTGATCCCGATGCCGACGTCGCCGGCGTAGTTTTTGTGGCGATTGTCGAGCAAATCTTGAAAGCGGAAGGCGCAGCCGGCGGGCAGATCGAAGGCTTCAATGAACGCGCGCAAATCGTCGACGCCCTGTCGCGTCCAGCCGGTACCGCCGAGAATCGCAATCGGCCGCTTCGCGGTCTCGATTAGCGCCTTGAGCCGCGCCATGTCGCGCGGGCCGGGCGACGCTTGCACGACTTTATATCGGTTCACATCCGCGACCGTCGCGGTTTGCGTCAACATGTCTTCCGGCAGCGCCAGCACCACCGGGCCCGGGCGCCCCGACACCGCGAGGTGAAACGCGTGGCTGACGTACTCGGGAATGCGGTCGGTGCGGTCGATCTGCGCGACCCACTTCGTCATCTGGCCGTACATGCGGCGAAAGTCGACTTCTTGAAACGCTTCGCGCTCGACCTGATCGCTCGCCACCTGGCCGACGAAGAGAATCATCGGATCGGAATCTTGGAACGCGGTGTGCACGCCGATCGAGGCGTTGGTCGCGCCCGGCCCGCGGGTGACGAAGCAGATTCCCGGCCGGCCGGTGACCTTGGCCCAAGCCTCGGCCATGTAGGCGGCCCCGCCGTCCTGGCGCGCGACGATCAGCCGGATCGCGTCGCGCGCGTCGTAGAGCGAATCGAGC
>JBGPCS010000231.1:0-4987 GCA_041481875.1 Sulfurifustaceae bacterium | reverse complement strand
TTGTCGCGAGTAGGCCCGCGGCGCTGGCTGCCGCGATGAGCCACAGACGCCAGTCGGGCGTCGACGGTGTGCACAACACGTAACCGCCGGACAAGACCAGACCGACGACGAGGGGCTCGATCGTGCGCTGCGTCGCGATACGCCAGGGCGAGTCCTCGAAGCGATCCCAGAGGCCGGCGATCCACCACGAAAGTATCGCCGTCGGCGCGCAGGCCGCGAACAGCCCGACCAGCGCGCCGCCGAGCCCCGCGACCTTCCAGCCGATGAGGCTCGTGATCAGCGCGTTCGGTCCGGGCGCGGCCTGGGCGATGGCGAAGAGCTGAACGAACTGCTCGGGCGTCGTCCAGCCCTTCACGTCGACGACGATACGCTGCATCTCCGGCATCACCGCCGGCATGCCACCGAACGCGATGAGCGACAGCAACGCGAAGTAGATCGCGAGCTCGGCGAGAATCACAGCCACCCTCGTCGTGCGAGGACAATGCCGATCACGGAGGCCAACGGCAGTACGTAGAGCATCGACAACCGTCCGACACCGACCAACAGAAAGCACGCGGTGAGGAGTGCGACCGCCGCGGGTTTGCGTACGAGCGTCTTTCCAAGCTTGATCGCCGTGCCGATCATCAGCCCCGCGCCGGCCACGCCGACGCCGGTCACGACCGCGCGCACGATCGGGTTCGACGCCCATTCGAGATAAAGCGCGCCGATGGCGATCACCCAGACGAAAGGCAGCGCGAACAGGCCGAGAAACGCGACCAGCGCGCCGTTGAATCCGAACCAGCGCTTGCCGAGCACGATCGAAGCGTAGCCGATGTTCGGCCCCGGAAGAAATTGGCACAGACCGATGGTTTCGGCGAAGTCGGCGGGGGTTAGCCATCGCCGTTCCTCCACCATCGCGCGATAGGCCCACGGCAGCACGCCGCCGAACGAACGTGCGCCGATGGAGAGAAAGCCGAGGAACAGCTCGCGCAGATTGCGAGGCGGTGTTGCTTCGATCTTTTTTCTGGTCATGCGACTCTTGACGCTGGAGGACTCAGGGTGCCGTTCGGCGCTAGGTGCGCATGGGGCGCCCGTTGTCGATTCAAGTCCCGTCGTGGAATTGCGCCAAGGTGGTTCCGAAAGGATAGACGTAACTCGTTGTCGCGGGGGGTTCGAAGTTCGAAGCGGTCGAATTATAGAGTCTATTGAAGCTTCTGGGCGCAGGTCGGTAGGTACGGGAACGTTTGACCTATATATATGCACCCCCGGCGGTGGCTCGACATTCCACGGCAAGGCGTTGTGCGCGCCGCGAACGGATCGTTAATATGGAGCGCGCATCGCCGGCACTGGTAGGCGAACGACCGACTCCAGAGGGAGGATCACATGACGGCAGCGGGGAGGAAACGACGCGACGTTGCGCACACACCCGCGCTCGCCAAGATTGCTCGTCCGGTGTTGACGCGAGTATACGCGCGGGTGCGGCTGTTTCGGCTGCTCGATCGCGCGCGCAAGCGTCCGGTGGTTTGGGTCTCGGCGCCGGCCGGTTCGGGGAAGACGACGTTGGTCGCGAGCTACGTGAAGGCGCGACGTCTGCCGGTGGTCTGGTATCAAATGGACGCGAGCGACAACGATGTCGCGTCGTTCTTTTACCATATGGGTCTCGCGGCGAGGCGGGCCGCGGCGCGCCGGCGTTCGTTACCGCTTCTGACCGGCGAATATCTCGCGGGCCTTCCCACGTTTACCGCCAACTATTTCCGCGACTTGTTCGGGCGGTTGCGGCGGTCGTCCGTCGTCGTATTCGACAACTATCAGGATGTGCCCGCGGACGGAAAGCTCCAGCACTTGTTGCAGCACGGATTCGCCGAGATCCCGGCCGGCATCAACGTGATCGTGATCAGCCGCGTGGAACCGCCCGCGGCGTACGCGCGCGCGCGTGCCTCGGACCGCATGACGCTGCTCGGGTGGGAGGAAATGAAACTCACGGAGCGCGAAGGCGCGGAAATCGTGCGGCTGCGTCGCCGCCGGCAACAGGCCCTTGCGCCGAAGAGGTTCCAGTATTTGTATCAAATGACCCGCGGCTGGGTTGCGGGGCTCGTGCTGTTGGCGGAGCAACCGAGCGCGGATTGCATCGAACCGATCACCATCGATGCGCATGCGAGCCAAGCGGTTTTCGATTATTTCGCGAGCGAGATTTTCCGTCACGGCGAGCGAGGCGTTCAGGAATTCTTGCTGAAGACCGCTTTCCTCCCACGGATTTCACTGGCGGTGACGCAACCGCTCACGGGACGCAACGACTCGGAAGCGATTCTCGGCTACCTCACGCGACGCAATCTGTTCACGACCCGACACACCGACGGTAGTTACGAATATCACCCGCTATTTCGCGCTTTTCTGATCGAACGCGCGCGTAGCGTCCTCGGCGCCGACGTTGTGCGGGAGATCAAGAAGCGCAGCGCCTTGCTCCTCGCCGACGGGGGCGATGTCGAAGTGGCAGTGAGCTTGCTGCAGCAGGCGAGCGATTGGAACGAGGCGGTGCGCATGATCGATGAGTGCGCGCCGACGTTGCTCGCCCAGGGAAGGAGCCAGATGCTGGAAACCTGGCTGCAAAGTTTCCCGGAAGATTTCCGTGCCGCGACGCCGTCGCTCCTCTATTGGTACGGCATGTGCCAGTTGCCGTTCGCGCCGGCCGCGGCACGCGCGTCCTTCGAGCGCGCGTACGCGCTTTTCGAAAAGGAAACGGACTCGACGGCGCTTTATCGAGCGTGGTGCGGGGTGATCGAGAGCTATTTGCTCGAGCGAAACGACTTTACGCCGATGCCTGCGTGGCTCGATTTGTACTCGACGCTTGCCGCCGGGCGCCCGCCGCCGGAACCGAGCGCGGAAATAGCGGCGCTCTTTACTTACATTTCCGGACGTCTCAACGCCTCTTTCGACCATCCGGACTTAGCCGCCTGCGTGGAGCGCGCCTCACGTTTGCTCAACCGCGAGGCGGCCGGCGGGCAGTGGCTGAAAGAAGTTGTGGCGCTCATACCTTACTACTTGTGGAAGGGCGAGCTCGCGAAGACCCGTGAGCTGCTCGATCGCCTTTCCTCCCACGCTCGTTCGCCCGACGCGAGTCCGCTGACGTCTCTCTCTTGGTACGTATGGAAATCCTGGTACTCGGTGTCGGGTGCCCCGGAAGAATCCCTGCCCGTGGCGATGGAGGGGCTCGACCTCGCCAGACGTTCCGGTGTGCATGTCTTCGATGCGACGCTGTACGGTTGCGGCGTTTGGGGCCGCGTCTGCTCGGGCGATCTCTCCCGAGCGCGTCAACTGCTGGACAAAATGTTGCCGTCGATAGGCCGCGGGAGAATTAGCAGCTCTTCCTACCGGCATTTCGCCGCGATCGTGCACCTGCAGGAAGGCGATCTAATCCGCGCCGCGGAAGAAGCACGTTTGTCAGCGTTGCAGGCGCGCGACAGCGGCACATACGTTGGATCCATGAGCTTCTTCATCTGCCTCGCGTTCGTCCTCGCGGCGCAAGGAGATACGGTGGGCGCGACGCAGGCGCTCGCCGAAGGTCGAGCCAAGGCGGTCCGAGTTAACGGCAAGGTGCATATGTTCTTCGCCAAACTCTGCGAGGCGAATATCGAGCGCAGGCGCGGCGCAACGGAGCCGGCCCTGCACGCTTTGCGCGATGCGTTGGCGCTCGCACAGGAAATGGGCGCGATCAGCCCCGCGTATTGCCCCCGCGATGACGCGGCCAAGCTCTACGCGATGGCGCTCGACGCCGATATACACGCCGACTACGTGCGCGAGATCATTCGCAAGACGCGTCTCGCGCCGCCCGCGGGGCACGTCTCGGAACGCTGGCCGTGGCCCGTGCGAGTCTACACGCTGGGCCGCTTTGTGCTGATGAAAGGAGACAAACCGCTCGTGTTCGGACGCACGCGCCATAAGCCACTCGAGTTATTGCGCGCGCTGATCAGTTTCGGCGGACGCGACGTGAACGTGGGGAAGTTGACGCAAATCCTTTGGCCCGACACCGACAGTGACATGGGGCGGCGCGTGATGGAAACCACGCTGCATCGGCTGCGCCGATTGGTCGGCGAGGAGTGCATCGTGCGCCACGACAATCAGCTTTCGCTCAATCCCGAGCATTGTTGGCTCGATATTCGAGAGTTCGACCAACTGACCGAGGTCGCGGATGGCACCGCCGTCGCGGCGCGAGCGCAGCGTCTGCTCGACCTGTATCGTGGACCTTTTTTCGGCGAGGACGATGCGCCCGCGATGCTCGGGCAGCGCGAGCGGCTTCGTGCGAGATTCCTTCGCGTCGTCGTGCAGCTCGGTCAGCGTTTGGAAAGTGAGGTCGATTGCCGTGCCGCCGTGTCTTGTTACGAGAAAGGCATCGACGTCGAGCCGCTGGCCGAGGAACTGTATCTGCGGCTCATGCGCTGTTACCGTCGCCTCAATCGCCCAGCCGAGGCGCTTGCCGTGTACCGGCGCTGCAACAAGACACTCGCCTCCGTTCTACAGATCGAACCCAATCAAGAAACGCGCACCCTGTATTTGGAAATTCAGCAAGGCACTTCGTGAAACGCGCGCGCGGCGAGCCGGTTCCGTCCGAGTCGCGGCGGAGCGACATGGGCCGTCGGGCGGGGACCGGCCGCTAGACGTCCGAGAATGGCGTCGAGGACGCGAGCGAAGTCGCGCCACTGCTCGCCCATAGAGCCTGTCGGTTGCTCGCGGCTACAAGCCCGGGATCGGACGCCACATTGATTGCTCTTCCGAGTTCCATCTGCGCGTCGCTAACCACTTCAAGGGACGACACCGTGGTAATTCCCCGGCGTTCCGCGCTCTGTTGGCGACCTCGGCATCGAGGGCGATGAGTTCACACCGGCGTATCGCGTTCGGGGTGATTAAACTTTTGGCGCCAAACCGTTATCATCCCGGGTACTCGCCAATAAGAATGGAAGCGTCGTTTGACCCACCAACTCCGTCGCGGGGCCATGCTTCTTTTGTTCGCCGC